>NZ_JAFBBG010000006.1 GCF_016907055.1 Paracholeplasma morum | reverse complement strand
AGAACCGTAGGGACTACGGGGATAGCCTATTGAGTCACTGGTGGGTACATCGGTTTGGATAGGAAGCCCCCACTTCTATTTAAGTGGTGGGTAGTTCACACACTATGGGATCGTGCGATCTATTAATGAACTTAACATGTTCAATACGGTTATCCTCACTTTTCTTGAGAGTTCGTTCTTCGAATATTGACAAAATCGGTTCTTTTATCGCCATAGTATCAGTCCTTTTCTACTACCATTATAAAAGAGATAAACGGTTATATCAACATAAAATAAGTGAGTGTATAGGGTTACGAACCAAAAGGATTTATTTACTAGATTGTTAGATTAGCTCTTATAAAAATCCATATGAGTCATTTACTTAGTGATTCTTTATATATGATATAATACCTGTAAAAGGGGTTGTTCTTATGGATTATAAATCAAAAGTTTTTTATCAGATTTATCCACGAAGCTTTAAAGACTCTAACAACGATGGCATCGGAGATCTCAAAGGCATTATCTCCAAACTAGATTACATAAAATCCTTAGGGGTTGACTACATATGGCTAAGCCCTGTTTATCAGTCGCCTAACGTCGATTATGGCTATGACATAAGTGATTACTACAAGATCAATAAAGAGTTTGGCACCATGAAAGATATGGACGAATTGATTCATCAAGCCTCACTTAGAAACATCGGAATCATTATGGATTTGGTGATGAATCATACATCTGATCAACATGAATGGTTCATTAAATCCAAAGATAAGACAAGTCCGTACCGCGACTATTATATTTATAAAGATTCAAATAAGAAGTACCCAAACAACTGGACCAGTTTTTTTGGTGGAAAGGCTTGGAGTCAAACAGAAGATGGTAGTTTTTACTTACACCTTTTCGCTAAGAACCAGCCAGATTTAAACTTAAGAAATGAAAAAGTCATAGAAGAGTTCATTAAGATTCTTAAGTTTTGGTTAGATAAAGGGATAAAAGGCTTTAGATGTGACGTTATTAATGTCATTTATAAAGACAGTCTAGAAGATGGTAAGTGGCGCCTTGTATTAAAGGGGTTAGAACATTATCATTCAACCAAAGGCAATCATGAGATTCTAAAACGTCTTAGAAAAGAAGTGTTTGACCCTTATAACGCCATCACGGTTGGTGAAACGGTGTTGGTAAATGTGGAACAAGCAGAAGCCTTAATGGGAAAAGATGAGAAAGAACTAGATATGGTATTCTCATTTGCCCATATGGAAACCGATCAAATCAATAATAAGTGGTTCAGAACCAAGTTTAAACCGAATAAGTTTATAAAAGTCATTAAACATTGGCAAGAAAACCTTTCATGGAATACCGTTTATTTTGAAAACCACGACCAACCAAGAAGTATCTCAAGGTTTGGACGTGAGTATTATCATAACGAGTCTGGGAAGATGCTTTCGACACTCTTACTCACATTAAGGGGGACGCCTTTTATTTACCAAGGGGAAGAAATTGGCATGCTTAATGTCGATTATCATTCAATTGATGACTATAAGGACGTTGAAACCAAAAACATTTGGGCTTTGTCAAAGAAACTTCATTTCCCTAAATGGTACCGAAAGAAAATGATTAAAAAGAGTTCAAGAGATAATGCGAGAAGTCCAATGCAATGGGATAGTGACTCAGGATTCTCAAAAGCAAAACCTTGGTTAGCGATGAATCATAATCAAGTAAAAATCAACGTTAAGGCTCAGGAAAAAGATCCAAACTCGTTGTTAAACTACTATAAAGAACTCATCAACTATCGCAAAAATAGTGAGGCATTATCCATTGGAGATATCCAATTTGTCAATCAAAAAAGAGGCGTCATTGGTTTTTATAGAGTATTTCAATCTCAGAAAGTGTTTGTCTTAATTAATATGACCAAACGACATAAGAAGTATCATCTATTGCCCAAAGGGATTGTTGTCTTTAATAATTATGAAGATATAAATTCAAAACTAAAGCCTTACCAAGCGTTAATCATGGAGGTTAGAAATGAAAACTAAACAGAAGTTTGCCTTCGGGGTTGGGACCATTGGTAGAGACATGAGTTACACCTTACTATCGATGTATCTCATATTCTATCTTACCGAAATTCGTAACTTCTCCTCGAGAATGATTTTGATTCTAACGGCAATCATCGTAGTGATAAGAGTATTTGACGCGTTTAATGACCCTTTTATGGGTGTTATCATTGACAATACAAAATCCAAATATGGAAAGTTTAAGCCTTGGCTTTTGATTGGAGTTTTAGGCTCAGCTGTAACAGCTTCACTGATGTTTCATAGTTTTGAGGTTAGTGATGGCTTATACATTCTATTTTTTACAGGATTTTATTTATTGTGGGAAGTATTTTATACCATGAACGATATTGCTTATTGGTCGATGTTGCCGGCGTTATCCCTAGATCAAAAAGAACGTGAATCCTTAGGGGCTTGGGCAAGAATTTTCGCAAACATTGGGTTATTCGCGGTGGTTGGTGGCTTAGTGCCAATCACAAAACTCTTGAGCGATTTCTTAGGTAGTTATGAGAAGGCGTATTTCCTTTTTGCGATACTGTTAGCCATTATAATGGTAATTGGACAAATGTTTACAATTCTTTTCGTTAAAGAAAGGGTCCATGTTGAACAACCAAAGACTAAGGTGAAAGATATTCTAACAATTATTGGTAAAAACGATCAGCTGCTTTGGGCAGGCATATCAATGTCTTTATTTATGACAGGGTATATGATCACAACCAATTTTGGATTACATTTCTTCAAGTATGCTTATCAAGATGAAAGTATTTATTCGATATTTGGCATTATTTTAGGGGTAGCGCAAATTATTGCCCTACTGTCCTTCCAATTCTTTTCTAAACGTATGAAGAGAAATCAACTCTATATGTTTTCTACGGCATTAATTGTCGTTGGATATGTTTTATTTTTCTTATCGCCAATGAAACTTTTATACATAGGATTCTCAGCAGTATTGATGTTTTTTGGGCAAGGCATTCTTCAACTATTAATGCTAGTTTTATTGGCAGATACAGTAGAATATGGCCAGTACAAGCTAAAAAAACGCAATGAGTCAGTCAGCTTTGCAGTACAGCCTTTTGTTAATAAGCTATCAGGTGCACTTGCAAGTGGGTTCGTAGGTGTCACTTTAGTTATTATTGGGATTACGGACGCAACCTCTGTGGGTGATGTAACAGAAGGCATGATCAACGGCCTTAAAACGGCGATGTTGTTGATTCCTTTAGTATTGATTGCTATTAGTTACTTTATATACAATAAGTTTTACAAGATTGATGAAACTATGTATAAAGTGATTGTAGAAGATATTAAGAACCGAAAAGAAGTAAATGTAGACTAATAAAAAATACTTTAAAAATAGTTAGACATTCCCCTTGTTTTTAATATTTATGTAGTGTATAATGAGTTTAGGTGAAAAATGATTTCACTAGAATTTTTAAGTAAGGAGTACAGTTATTATGACAGGCAAAGTTAAATGGTTTGATGCAGAAAAGGGATATGGATTTATCTCTACATCAGAAGGCAAAGATGTATTTGTTCATTTCAGCGCTATTCAAGCTGATGGTTACAAAGCATTAGCAGAAGGCGACCAAGTTGAATTTGAAGTTAAAGACGGCGACCGCGGCCCACAAGCTAGCAAAGTTGTTAAATTATAATTTTAAATAACAAGGTAAGGTAAGGACTGTTTTCAGTCCTTTTTCTTATCTTTTTTCAGACTGAAAGCGTTTTATATGGTATTAAGGTTGACTTAGTCATCAATATACCGTATTCTATATGCAAACAAAAAAAGTTTAGAGGCAGCGATGTATCATAGTAAGATTTGGAGCAGGCATGCGACGAAGAATCTGAAAGGTAACCATCGCCGAATATGGATTTAGGCATAAATACCATATGGGGTTATAGGGAACACTTATAACACTCCTACAGTTAAAAGATGTAGAGGCGCTAACCGATTAAATTTTAAATTTATTTCGTGTTGAAGGCGTCCTATTGGACGCTTTTTTTGTTAAAAAATTAGGAGGTCTTCGACATGAGAAGAATATTGATCGTATTAGTAGTTGCATTAACGTTTATCTTAAGCGCATGTAGTCAAAGCGTATATGAGGTAAAAGAAGGAAACACCTTGGTAGTAGGTCTGGAAGCGGCTTATGCACCTTATAACTGGACTACCACAACAGAAACTGAGTTCACTATGCCAATTCACGGACAAGCTGGCGCTTTTGTAGATGGTTATGATGTTGTAATCGCTAAGAAGATTGCTGAAGAACTAGGTTTAAAATTAGTAATCAAGGCGATTGACTGGGATGGATTGATTCCTGCCCTTCAAGCTGGAACCATCGACGTAATTATTGCAGGGATGAGTCCGACAGCAGTTAGAAAAGAAACAGTGAATTTCTCAAGTGAATACTACCGTGCATCACAAGTAATGGTTGTCAGAACGGATTCTAAATATGCGAATGCAACATCTATTTCAGAGTTTTCCGGAGCTGAAGTTATTGCGCAATTAGGTACTTTACAAGACGACTTAGTCGATCAAATCCCAGGGGTAAAACGTGGGACAGCGCTTGAATCCTATAACGCAATCACCAATGCAGTAACAAGTGGCGTATCCGATGCGTTTATTGCAGAATTGCCAGTTGCTATTTCAATCACAAGTTCAAACCCACAATTAAAATACATCCAATTTGATTCTGAAAATGGGTTTACTGTCTTAGAAGAAGATGTCGTAAGTGCGGTTGCTGTTAGAAAAGTCGATAATGAATTATTAGAAGCTATTAATGGTGTATTAGAGAAACTATCATTAGAGTCAAAAGAAGCTTGGATGACTTTAGCTGTATCAAGAGCAAACGCTAACGACTAATGAGTATTGTTTTAGCCTCATTGCCTGAACAAGGCAAAATATTTAAAACCATGCTTTACTTAATCGAAAACTACTATGAAATCATATTATATGGATTAGGGGTAACAATTCTACTTTCTGTCGTGGGGACATTAGGTGGATTTTTACTTGCCATGATGGTTGCCCAAGCTAGATTAGTAGAAATTGATCATAAAAGAGACACATTAGTAGAAAAAATTACAAAAACCATCTTAAAGAAGTTATCTATAGCCTATACCACTATTTTTAGAGGTACGCCAATGATTGTTCAAGCGATGATTATATATTACGGTATTGCTTCTTTAAGAATCTTTCCTTGGTGGAGTCCACTACCTGCAGGGTTATTGATTGTTACCATCAATACAACTGCTTATATCTCAGAAGTCTTAAGAGGCGGTGTTTCTGCTGTAGATCCAGGTCAAATGGAAGCAGCAAGAACCTTAGGCTTAAACCGTAAGCAAGCAATGAGACATATCATCTGGCCACAAGCCATTAAAAATGCATTACCAGGAATTGGAAATGAGTTTGTTGTCAATCTGAAAGACACCGCCGTGTTATCGGTTATTTCAGTGGTGGATTTATTCTACTCCGTTAGACAAAGTGCAAGTGCAACTTATCGATACCTAGAAGCCTTCTTGATTGCGGCTGTATTGTATCTAATTTTGACCTATG
This sequence comes from Paracholeplasma morum, assembly GCF_016907055.1. Lineage (NCBI taxonomy): Bacteria > Bacillati > Mycoplasmatota > Mollicutes > Acholeplasmatales > Acholeplasmataceae > Paracholeplasma > Paracholeplasma morum. The sequence continues at coordinate 87,673 of NZ_JAFBBG010000006.1, read as the reverse complement.
TATCGAGTAAAATAGTCGATTATCTAACCAAAAAACTAGATACGACCAATGAGGTGAAGGCATGAAACCAATCATTGAAGTGATGAATTTAACGAAAAGTTTTGGAGATAAAACCATTTTAAATGAGATTAATTTGTCTGTTCATGAAAAAGAAGTGATTACCCTTTTAGGCTCTTCAGGGTCTGGTAAAACAACCCTTTTAAGATGTTTAAACTTATTAAATGAACCGGATTCTGGCCACATCTATTTTGATGGTGCGGATTTAATGGATCCCAAAACAGACATTGATAAATTAAGAGAACACATGGGCATGGTATTCCAACAGTTTAATCTATTCAACAACAAAAACGTCATAGAAAACTGTACGTTGAGCCCCGTGATTAGACTCGGTTTATCTAAAGAAGAAGCAACAAACCGCGCGATTAAGTACTTAAGTAAAGTTGGCCTACAAGATTTCTTGTATCAAGATGTTAGAAGATTATCTGGGGGTCAAAAACAAAGAGTTGCCATCGCAAGAGCGTTATGCATGGAACCTAAGGTGATGTTATTTGACGAACCAACCAGTGCCCTTGACCCAGAAATGGTCCAAGAAGTACTTGAAGTCATTAAAACATTAAGAGATGAAGGCATGACGATGGTCATTGTTACTCACGAAATGAACTTTGCGAAAGATGTATCAGATCGAATTTTATTTATGGATTCAGGCATCGTATTAGAAGAGAATAATCCAAATGATTTCTTCAATGCGCCAAAAGAAGAACGCACTAAGCAATTTTTGAAAAAAGTGAATCATTAATATGTACGCCTTTGTAGTCGATTAGACCCTACAAAGGCGTTTTCTTTCATTGTTTAGTTTTTATTCTGATAAGATACGGTTCATTCTATTGTAAATTAGATTATTGATTCCAAATGCTTTTGCCAATTACTGTAAGATAATTCAAATTTTTTTAAGTTGAATGATAGCGTTTTTATTGATATAATGAAATTATAAGAAACGGGAGTGAATTTAATATGGAAAAAGGACTTTTAGAAGCAGAGAAAAAGCACCTCTTACTAATGCTTAAAGAAGCTAAGGAAGAGGAAGTTCAAAGAATCGACGAAGCATTTTCAAGAAGATTTGCCGTTGATGCAGTTAGTTTTGAAGGCAATAACCATGTTACATTAGAAGAAGTTGAAACACTTGCTCAAGCAAAAAAATTGCTTAACCGTAGCGAACGCGAACAAAAAGAAGTACTAAATCATCTTAAGGCTTACGAGTATGTAGTTAAATCCGCAAAAGAAAAGAAAGAACTTTCTGAAGAATTCTTAAAAGATCTTCATCAAATGATTCTTCAAGATATCATGAATGCGGGTTATTACAGACAAGTTAATGTGCAACTTATGGGCTCAACCCATCAGCCACCTGACCACGTTAAAGTCTATGATCGTATGAAGAAGTTTATGAATAATCTGTCTGAGTTTAAAGGGGATGCAATCGAGCTTGCATGCTATGCTACCTTAGTTATTTCAAAGATTCACCCTTTTGTGGATGGGAACGGCAGACTTGCTAGATTAGTACTAAATTTCGTACTTATTAAAAATGATTACTTACCGATCTCAATTAGTAGAATAGATGCAAAAGAATATTTCCATGCATTGGACATGTTTAAAGAAGAAAAAACAATGGACCCAATGGTCGAACTCGTATCGAAACTACTTATCAAGCGATATAACGAAGTTAACCAACTTTTATCTAAGTAAATCAGTACCTTTTAAAAGAGTGAAAATACTTTCACTTTTTTTTGTATTTGATATAATACTTATGGTGATTATATGAAAGAATACCGAAAGTATCAAATAACCTATTTTTTTAGATTTGTAGGGGATGCGTTTTTTTATCCCTTTTTTGCACTATATTTAAAGTATTTGAATGTGCCTAATAAGGACTTAGGCATCATTTTAATGATATTACCGCTGACTGCTTTGTTTGTAAATCCGCTTTGGAGTATGCTTTCTAGAAACGTCAATGATAATCGACTATTTTTACGAATACTACCAGTGATTGAAGCCATATCAGTAATCATTCTGGTTAGTTTAAATCAACTATCCTGGATTCCCCTAGTAGTGATTATGATTGCGATAGTAGGCCAGCCAATCTATGTATTATTAGATAGTTTTACGTCAATTTACACGAAAAAGACTAATACATCTTATGGAAACATTCGTTTATGGGGGTCTTTGGCTTATGGACTTGCTACCCTTTCCTCAGGGTTGTTAATAAGTAAGATTGGTTATGAAGATACCTTCATGATCGCAGCTTTTTTCCTAGCCATCGTTGCAATACTCATGAGTTGGATATTGCCGATTGATTTAACTGGGGATGAGAACCTAAACACAAAGAGTGACATTAAAGTTTTAGGTCAAAACAAAAACTACATCAAGTTTGCATTATTCTATGTAATTACACTTGGAATTATGTTTGGTGGAGATAACTACTTGAGCCTGTATTTCCAAACATTTGGACTAGATGCCGATGGATTTGGATTTGTAACATTTGTTTTTGTCATAGGAGAAATCCTAGTATTAGCTTTATTATCCAAATTTGGTGACAAACTATCAACACGTTCAATCTTGGTAGCAATCGCACTTGCTAACGGGTTACGATTCCTATACTATGGGTTTGACTTACCACTATGGAGTTATATTGCATTCTCATTCATCAGAAGCATTTCCATGGGAAGTATGCTTTATATTACCGTCAGATACATTACGGAAATCACTGAACCTAAAAATGTCACTTTGGGGATACTGATTTTCTCAAGTGTTAGAAGCTTATTCACCGCTTTAATTATGATGGCAGGTGGATTTCTTACAGAGTATTATGGGTACCGTTTGTTTTATGTATTATCCGGGGTTATTGCCCTATCAGCGCTATTTTTTATAGACTATAAAAACACTAAAAAAGAATTAGTATGATATAATTGAACAAGGATGTGATAAAATGCTAAAAATTGGTGAATTAAATGAATTAAAAGTCCTACGTAAGACTGATATTGGTTATATGCTTACAGACGGAAAAGAGGAAGTTTTGTTACACAATAATGAAACAAACTTTCAAAAATTAGAAGCGGGTCAAACAGTAGAAACATTTATCTATTATGACCACAAAGCGAGATTAGCTGCCACCCTTAGCAAGCCCATTATCACGACGAATCGACCAGGTTTTGTAGTTGTCAAAGACTTACATGAAACATTAGGCGTATTCGTCGATAACGGAACTTCTAAAGACATGTTGGTCTCAAAAGATTTCCTGCCATATGATCAAACATTATGGCCGCAAGTTGGCGACAAACTATACTGTATCTTAAGACACAAAAATAGACTAACAGCCAAACCACTTAACAAAGTGGATATTGATTTAAGACCTGAAAATCCTTTGAAACTCGGGGACAAGGTTACGGCCTATGTCATTCATTCAGGTCATGAAGGATTGAACTTAATCACTCAAGAAGGACATAAGCTTTTCGTCCATCATACTCAAATGCGTGAAAAACACCGCATGGGAGAAGAACTTGAAGTGAGAATTGCGAGAATTACCCCAGGTGATTATAGTGGGTCATTGATAGAAACCAAAGAAATCATGATGGATAAAGACGCTGTTATGTTAGAAGAATTCTTAAAGAAACATGGCAGAATGGCCTTGACTGCAGATTCGGATAAAGAAGCGATTGATGCAGCCTTTGGATTATCGAAAAAAGCATTTAAGCGTGCACTTGGAAGACTCTATAGTGAACGTAAAGTAATATTTGAAAATGGGGAAACCATTTGGATTAAAGGTGAATAATATGGATAAAAAACTAGTTGAAACAATAACCTCACGTGATCAAGATTTCGCACAATGGTACACTGACTTATGCTTAAAAGCAGAACTGATGGATTATAGCGATGCGAAAGGCTTTATCATTTACCGCCCATACGGATATGCAATATGGGAAAATATTCAAAAATACTTAGACACTAAATTTAAAGAGACTGGACATGAGAATGTCTACATGCCAATGGTGATTACTGAATCGCTATTCCAAAAAGAAAAAGACCACGTAGACGGTTTTGCGCCAGAAACTGCATTTATGACAACAGCTTCAGGCGATGAAGGTGAAAGACTTATCGTTAGACCTACTTCTGAAGTTTTATTCTGTCAACATTATGCAAAAATTGTAAGTTCATACCGTGACCTTCCAAAGAAGTATAATCAATGGTGCAGTGTGGTTAGATGGGAAAAAACCACTAGACCTTTCTTAAGAGGTAAAGAATTCCTATGGCAAGAAGGTCATACCATTCATAGAACTGAAGAAGAAGCTAGAAAAGAAACCTTAGACATGCTAGATACTTATAACCGTTTAGGTCGTGATTTATTAGCGATTCCTTTCGTTACAGGGAGAAAGACGGAAAAAGAGAAATTTGCTGGAGCTGTTGAAACCTATGCCATTGAAGCATTAATGCATGATGGTAAAGCTTTACAATCAGGTACTTCACACTATTTTGGAAGCGGATTTGCAGAAGCATTTGACATCAAATACCAAGACAGCGATAACTTAGTAAAACACGTATATCAAACCTCTTGGGGTGTATCTACAAGATTGATTGGTGCTGTAATTATGGTTCATGGTGATGACGAAGGCTTAGTATTACCACCATATGTTGCACCAACTCAAATTGTGATCATTCCAATTCAAAGTCAAAAACAAGAAGTCATGGATGCTGCTAATAAGCTTTATCAAGATTTGAAAGAAGCAGGATACCGTGTAAAACTAGATGATTCAAATCGTACCCCAGGTTGGAAGTTTGCTGAATACGAAATGAAGGGTGTACCAGTTAGACTTGAGGTTGGTCCAAGAGATCTTCAAAATGGGGTTGTCACAGTTACAACTAGACACAATAGAGCGAAATCTCAAATTGGCCTAGATGTGGTCGTTTCATCCATGGATCAAGTCTTAAAAGACATGCATCAAGATCTATACAATAATGCCCTTAACCATGTTCAAAAAAATACATTTGTCGCAAAGACTTATGATGAGTTCAAAACCCAAATTGAAAAGGGTGGATACATCAAGATGAGCGTTTGTGGGGAAGAAGCAGAATTAATCATTAAAGCAGATGTTCAAGCAACTGCCAGAGTCATCTTAGATGAACCACTTGTGACTGAACTCTGTCCAGTTACTAAAAAGAAAGCAACACAAACAATTTTATTTGCAAGAGCATATTAATGTTGATTTACCAAAGGCTTTCGTTTATAATTAATACTACAAGTTAATCTACTCATGGGGAGTAGCAAGTAAATAACCATTTACCTTCATGTTCGTCACAACGGCTTAATGCCCGGGCATGATTTCATTTATGAATTGCAAGACCATATTTCTGTTTAGAAGTATGGTCTTTTCTTTACTTTGTAGGTTACTAATAAGTATAATAAGAATAGGAGTGATAACATGTATTATCAAAAAGATGTAGTAAATGTATTAAGTTCACTAGAGGTAGATCCTAAACAGGGATTATCTTCAAGTGAAGCACAAAAACGCATTGAACAGTATGGCCAAAATAAATTAACATCGAAGAAAAAGAAAAGTGTAATTTACTTGTTTTTTCAACAATTAAATGACCTTTTGATCTATGTATTGTTAGCAGCAGCTATATTAACCATTATTGCAAGTGCACTAGAAGGTCATCCAGAGTTCACAGACGCCATCATTATTTTGCTTGTTGTATTCATTAACGCATTCATTGGTGTAATCCAAGAATCCAAAGCTGAAAAAGCGGTGGAAGCATTAAAGAAAATGGCATCTCCAAAAGCACTTGTCAGAAGAAATGGCTCATTAATCGAAATTGATTCAGAAGAATTAGTGCCAGGGGACATCGTTATTCTTGAGGCCGGCCGAATTATTCCGGCAGACTTAAGATTAATCGAAAGTAAGAACCTTCAAATTGAAGAATCAGCCTTAACTGGAGAATCCGTACCAGTTGATAAAAACGCTGATGTAAAACTTGAATCAGACAAAGTATCCCTAGGAGACCTAATCAACATGGCATTTATGTCAACGTTGGTCACATATGGTCGTGGTGAAGGGGTTGTAGTTTATACAGGTATGTCCACTGAAATGGGTAAAATCGCAAGTATTCTTGATACTGAAACAGACGACACTACCCCACTTCAAAAACGTCTAGATGAACTTGGAAAAATCCTTGGGATTATCGCGATTGTTGTATGTATAGTCATCTTTGGACTTGGTGCACTTCAAGGAAAAGATTTAATCGAAATGTTTATTACAGCGATTTCACTAGCAGTTGCAGCTATTCCAGAAGGGCTTGCTGCAATCGTAGCCATCGTCTTAGCACTTGGAACAACCAGAATGTCCAAGAAAAATGCAATCGTTAAGAAACTTCCTGCCGTTGAAACATTAGGCTCTGTTAACGTAATCTGTAGTGATAAAACCGGAACGCTTACTCAAAATAAGATGACCGTTATCGAAAGTTTTACACTAAATGAAACCAATGAATCTAAACAACTTTTATTAGAAGGCTTTATGTTATGTAGCGATGCAACCTCAGAAAATGGCGTTGAAACAGGTGACCCAACTGAAATTGCATTGGTTAACTTCGGGATTCTAAATAAGATTGTTCCAAGTGAGTTAAATGATGCTTATCCAAGAATCAATGAAAAGCCATTTGACTCAGATCGTAAGATGATGTCAACCGTACACCCTATAGGTAATCACTACCGTGTTTATACTAAAGGTGCACTCGATAACTTAATTAAGTTTTCAACGCATGCACTAGTCAATGGTGAAAAAGTAGCCATTACAGATAAAATCATCAATGAACTATTGGATAAGGCCAATGAGATGTCTAATAAGGCTTTAAGAGTATTAGGCTTGGCCTACCAAGACTTTAGCTATTCACCAGATGTTAAAGAACTTGAAAAAGAAATGGTTATCGTCGGGTTTGCAGGCATGATTGACCCTCCAAGATTAGAAGTTAAGGATTCAATCAAACATGCTCAAAACGCCGGAATCAAGGTCGTCATGATTACCGGAGACCATCCGAATACAGCCTTTGCAATCGCTAAAACATTAGGTATTGCAAAAAATATTGAAGAAACCATGTTAGGTCAAAAATTAGACGATTATTCAGATGAAGAATTGGATAAGATTATTATGAATTATAGTGTGTTCTCAAGGGTTTCTCCAGAACACAAGGTGAGAATTGTATTATCCCTTAAACGCTTAGATAACATCGTTTCTATGACTGGAGATGGTGTTAATGACGCACCTTCATTAAAGAGTGCAGACATTGGAGTTGCAATGGGTATTACAGGTACCGATGTATCTAAAGGTGCTGCAGATATGATTCTTACAGATGACAACTTCTCAACCATTGTCTCTGCCATTGAAGAAGGTAGAAACATCTATAACAACATCAAAAAAGCAGTCATTTTCTTACTTTCATGTAATTTAGGTGAAGTCGTCGCAATCTTCTTAGCGGTTTTATTTGGATGGCCAGTACCATTATTAGCCACACAAATATTATGGATTAACTTAATTACAGATACGCTACCAGCCATTTCACTTGGTGTTGACTTGGGTGATCCAGATGTGATGAACCAAAAACCACGTAACAAGAAAGAATCGTTCTTCGCAAACAATGCTGCCCTAAGAGCAATCATTGGTGGCACACTAATTGGGTTATTAACATTAACCGCTTTCGTTATTGGCCTGTTAGAACAAGGAATTCAATTTAAAGACATTATTCATGTAGAACATGGTCAAGATGCATTTGTTTATGCCTCCACAATGGCATTCGTAGTCTTAGCATTATCACAACTTCTTTACTCATTCTCAGTAAGAAGTGAAACTAAGTCTATTTTTAAAGTTGGTTTGTTCTCTAATAAGTATCTTGTCGGATCACTTATTGTTGGGGTGTTACTACAAGTAACCGTCATCAGTGTACCTTTCTTACAAGATGCATTTGGGGTTACAATGTTAAAAATGATAGACTGGGATATTGTTGTTATATTGAGTATTATTCCATTAATTGCTAACGAAATCATCAAAAAAGTACTATTTAGTATTAAGGGACGTCGCTAAGACGTCCTTTTTTTCATAATAATCACAAATAAAACCGTTTTCCATATCTAAACATGACGATTTATTCTTGTAATAGTAAAGCCTTTGTACTAAAATAGCAATGTTGGCTTAAAAGTACGATTCAACTTTAAAATAGATACATAAAAGTGTATAATGAAAATGAGTGATTATGCATTTTATTATATGTATACGCGTGCGTTCTTAAAGATTAAGTTATAAAGAATGCATTTCGTGTTTTTAAAGTAAATCATTATATGAGAAAAGAAGGTGAACCTATGCATACTGCCTTAATCAAAGAAACGATTCAGTTAGACAAAGAAGCGCGAGAAGCTGTTAACGCCCTTCAAAAAGAAAAAGAAACGCTTGAAGAACGTGTTAAACAAGACGAACTTGCTTTAATCAAAACGAATAAGAAGAAACTTACAGACTTAATTGAGTCAACTAAGCAGAACTATGAAGCTGAGATTGTCTCAAAGACTGAAAAAGAAAAAGAAAAATTCATCGAAATGTTGGATGTAATTAAAAAGGAGTTCGACGAGAAGGAAAATGAATGGATTGACGCCATTTATGCTTACTGTGTTGAATAAAAAAGGAGAAATGCTTAATGGGTTTTGCAAATAATGCAATCATCACGAAAGCTAAATCTATATATGGAAACTTTTTAAAAGAAGAGGACTATGAACGTATTGTCAAATTTCGTTCAATCCCGGATTTGGTTGGTTTTCTAAAGAAACATCCTAACTATCAAGAAACTCTGAAAGATGTTTCTGAGAACGCAATTCATAGAGGTCAACTTGAAGCGCTTATTAAACGAAATTCATTTGATCAAATTCAGCGTCTCACTAACCAAGTATTTTCTAAAGATGAACCATTCTATAGGTTGAGTATCGTGAATCAAGAAAATGACTTAATTCTAGCTGTCTTAAGAACCATAATTTCTCAAGAGTTCGACGATATGAAGGGTAAAATCCCCTATTTCTTCGAAACACACACAAAAATCAGTGTTGAGCAATTAATCAAAACCACCAATTTTGATGAGTTATTAGCAGCATTAGAAAAAACACCTTATTACAAAATACTTAAACCTTTTTACACAAAAAATCCTGAGATGATTAGATATTTAGACATCGAGCATCACTTAGAATCTTATTTCTACGATGAAGCTTTTGATCGCATCGATAAGTTTTACAGTGGTAAATTAGCCAAGGACTTAAAGAGTGTATTTGAAACGCGGATTGAACTAGGAAACATTATCAAGATTTATCGTCTTAAAAAGTTCTACCAAGCTAATCCCGTAACCATTAAAAGTGTATTGATCAAAAAACACTCACGCATCAGCGAGAAAAAAATGGATGAGATCATCGCAATCCAAGATCCCGATGCAATCTTAAAGTACTTATCTAAATCAGAGTTCTCGAGATTTCAAAGTGATAAAGACTATGTATACGTTGAGTATTACGCAGGCAAAATCAGATATGATATTGCCAAGAAGTTTATGTATTTTTCAACAGAAGTACCAAAGGTTTTCTTAGCATTTATGACGCTAAGTGAAATCGAAATTGACAACTTAACGAACACCATTGAAGGCATTCGTTACCAAGTTGATGAAAATGAAATCAAGCAAATGCTAATTTACTAGGAGGCACTATGGGTATAGCAAAACTTAAACTTATTGACCTAACCTCCAATATAGATAATTTAGATCGTGTATTGATGAGATTTATAGATTTAAAGAACTTCCACCCTGTTTTGGCAAGTGAAATTGTCGAAAAGGTTCAAGGACTTACATCTTTCGTCTCAGAAAACCCATGTCAGACGATGTTACAAGATATCCAAGACATTGAGTCAAAGTACGATTTAAACTTACCTAATATTGAATACAGAGATGAATCTTATGATTTAAATCGTATGTATGATTACATCACAGATTTAAGAGCTTCACTCGAGGAAGAAGTCGCAAAAATTAAAGAATTAGAACAGTTCATTGAAAAACATGAGAATGCACTAATTCAGGTGAAAAATATTCAGAGTTTGGATTTACCACTAGACGATTTATTTGCTTGTGAGTATGTATCAATGCGTTTCGGACGCCTTCCAAATGATTCAGTCGACAAACTAAGATTTTTCCAAAACCGTCCGTTTGTCTTTAAATCATTTAATGAAGATTCAAACTATGTATGGTGTATGTATTACACAACACAAGAATATAAAAGAGAAGTAGATAATATCTTCTCATCCTTATTCTTTGAAAGAAGCTTTATTCCTGACTTTGTTCGTGGGACTCCAAAACAAGCCATTCAAGATATCACAAATGCCATTTCGGATGCGAAGGCAAAGATTAATGCATACAAAGATGTTATTTGCTCAATTACGGATGGCTCTCAAAACAATCTTGCCCATATTAAAGGCCAACTGTTATTCTTAAGTAGATTATTCGAAGCAAAGAAATATGTGGTTGGACTTGGGGATAAATTCACGATTTCAAGCTTTATGCTTGAACAAGATATCGACTCGATTAAACAAGCTTTTGATGGCTTGGAAGATGTTGATATTGAAGTCCATGATGCCGATACAGATAAACGTATTACACCACCGACTAAACTGAAGAATGGATGGTTCTCAAAACCATTTGGGATGTTTGTTGAAATGTATGGGTTACCTGCTTATGATGAAATCGATCCTACCCCATTCTTAGCTTTAACGTATTCATTCTTATTCGGAATGATGTTTGGAGACCTAGGACAAGGGTTAGTGTTGATGTTAATAGGATTCTTAGCGTATAAGTTTAAAGGGATGCGTTTAGGGGCTGTAGGAATCCGTATTGGATTGTTTTCAGCACTATTTGGATTGTTATATGGATCATTCTTTGGAGATGAAGAAATCCTAACCCCGCTTTATACTGATTTGCTTGGTATGAAAGGGAAACCAATCCACGTAATGGACGCGAACTTTACGATGACACTCTTAATTACAGCAATTGCGATTGGTGCAGTGTTAATTCTTACAACAATGACGCTTAATATCTACACACAATTAAGACGAAAGAATTATGTTGAAGCAATATGCTCTCATAATGGATTTTCTGGTTTAATGCTTTATGGATTCTTAGGTATTGGATTCGCACTTCAATTACTTACAGGCATTAAAGTATTCAGTATAGTCACAATCATTCCGTTTGTGGTTATACCTCTATTTCTGATATTCCTTAAAGAACCAATCCATAGAAAAGTACACAAACATAAGATGTTCCCAGATGGGTTCGGTGGATTCTTCGTTGAAGCATTCTTCGAATTATTCGAAATCATTCTATCTTATGTAACCAATACGATGTCATTCTTACGTGTTGGTGGCTTTATTCTCTCTCACGCCGGTATGATGCTTGTAGTAACAAGCTTAATGAGCATGGTAGGGAATGCTGGATTATTGGTTATGATCTTCGGTAACATTTTCGTAATGGCACTTGAAGGCATGATTGTCGGAATCCAAGTTTTAAGACTTCAATTTTATGAAATGTTTTCACGTTATTACCAAGGTAATGGCGTTGCGTTTAACGCATTAAATCAATAATACATTAGGAGGCATAAATTATGTTAAATTTCATTGAATTAGTATTACCACTTATTTTAATCACATTAATCACTTTACCTTTGATCAAAGTATTCAGAGGTAAAACAACTGTACACTCTGCAAAAACAAGATTACTTGTACACGTATCAGGGTTCTTCGCAGTCATCGCTTTTGTATTTGTTGTTCAATTCTTCACAAGCCCAGTTGTATCTGCAGCTGAAGGTGAATCAGTAGTTGCTTCAATTACAGGCACAATGGCTCAAGGGTTAGGTTTCTTGAGTGCAGCATTATCAACAGGTATGTCAGCTTTAGGCGCAGGCATCGCGGTTGCTGCAGCAGCACCAGCAGCGATTGGAGCGTTCTCTGAAAACGAAAAGAACTTTGGTAAATCACTAATTTTCGTTGCCCTTGGTGAAGGGGTTGCGATCTACGGATTACTTATCTCAATTCTTATCATCAACAAATTATAATTAAGGGGGAAATCCTATGAGATTTTTCTTAATTAGCGACAATGTGGATACAGAAGTTGGTATGAGACTTGTGGGAATTGACGGGGTTGTAGTACATCAAAAAGACGAATTTTTAATCGCGCTTGAAGATGCACTAGAAGATCCTGAAATTGCCATTGTTTTAGTGACAACTAAACTCGTAGAATTAGCACCAGATGTCATATCTGAAATTAAACTACGAGAATCTCGTAAACTCATTGTTGAAATACCAGACAGACATGGTTCCTCATCAATTGGTGAAGCAATTGACCGATATGTGAGTGAAGCCATCGGCGTCAAACTGTGAGGTGGCTAAATGGCATATTATAACGAAGACCAACTCAAACGCTATTTCGAAAATGCAATTAAGCGTGAATCTGAAATCCGTATTGAGAAACTCCGTAAAGAAATTGACTACTTATATTCGAAAGAAATGAGTAAAGTCAATGCTGAACAAGAATTGAAAAACAAGCTTGAAACCAGTAAAGCGTTGCGTGAGTTACAAATTGAGCATCAAGACAAAATTAATCAAATCGGTATTGGATATGACGAGCAACTTATTAAAGAACGCCAAGTCATGGTCAATAACGTTTTTGAAGCAGTATACAAGAAACTTGTGCTATATAGACAATCTAAAGACTATCAAAAGAGCATGTCTAACAAGTACGAAGACATCTTGAAATATGCAAAAGGCTTACCAATCACAATTGAGATTGGTAAAGAAGATGGTTTGCTAGAAGAAGTGTTAAAGAAAAGAAATCAAGAATTTTCATATAACGAGTTCATTCACTTTGGGGGCTTTGTTGCAACCATAGACGATCTTAATGTTTCTATTGATCATACCATTGATCAAAAACTAGAAGAACGTAAAAAATGGTTCTATGAAAATGCTCGATTATTCATTAAGAAATAAGGAGGGTAATATGACAAACACGATTTATTCGATTAATGGTCCAGTCGTTACCGTCCAAAATTCGACTACGTTTTCGATGCTTGAAATGGTCTATGTTGGGAAAATGCGCTTATTGGGGGAAGTCATCTCAATCAGCAAAACCAAAACAGTCATTCAAGTATATGAATCTACAACAGGACTAAAAGTAGGAGACCCAGTTTACGGAACAGGTGAACCAATCTCTGCCCTTTTAGGACCAGGCTTACTGAAAAACATATTTGATGGGATTGAACGCCCACTTAAGACGATTGAACAAACCTCAGGCATCTATATTCCGACTGGGTCAGATGTGACTTCATTAGACATGGATTCTAAATGGGAAGTTACAATACTTGCCAATGTTGGTGATTATGTCAAAGAAGGCGAAGTGTTCGCGACGGTTCCTGAAACTGAAACCATCACACACCGCTTGATGATTCCAATCGGTTTATCTGGTAAGGTCATTTCTAAAGCTAAGAATGGCATTTATGCGCTTAAAGACACCATCATTCAAATTGAAGACTTTGAACATAAAATTCATTCGTTGAATCTTGTGCAAAAGTGGCCAATCAAAACCCCAAGACCTGTGCAAAAACGTCTTCCAATGTCGATTCCACTTGTTTCAGGACAACGTGTTATTGACACCTTATTCCCAATTGCCAAAGGGGGGACTGCAGCAGTCCCAGGTGGATTCGGTACCGGTAAAACGATGATGCAACACCAATTTGCGAAATGGTGTGATGCCGATTTAATCGTTTATGTTGGGTGTGGTGAACGTGGGAATGAAATGACTCAAGTTCTTGAAGAATTTGGCGAATTAATTGACCCAAGAACCAATAAACCACTTCTTGAAAGAACAGTTTTAATTGCGAATACCTCTAACATGCCAGTAGCTGCTCGTGAAGCCTCAATTTACACTGGGGTTGCGATTGCAGAGTACTACAGAGACATGGGATACCATGTCGCAGTTATGGCTGACTCCACTTCAAGATGGGCAGAAGCATTAAGAGAAATCTCTGGTAGATTAGAAGAAATGCCAGCAGAAGAAGGGTTCCCTGCGTATTTACCAAGTAGAATATCTCAGTTCTATGAAAGAGCTGGTTATGTCAAAACACTTTCAGATTCTGAAGGATCTGTTTCGATTATTGGCGCAGTATCTCCACAAGGTGCTGACTTCTCTGAACCAGTCACTCAAAACACCAAACGTTTCGTTAGAAGCTTTTGGGCACTAGACAAGCAATTAGCTTATCAAAGACACTATGCAGCAATCAACTGGAACTTGAGTTACAGTGAGTATATTAATGACTTAACCAGATGGTTTGATAAAGAGGTTGATCCTAGCTTCTTACTTAACCGTAAACAAATTATGTCCATCTTGGCTGAGGAAAACAAACTATTAGAAATCGTAAAACTCATTGGTAGTGACGTATTGCCAGATGATCAAAAACTCATCATTGAAATGGGGAAAGTGATTCGTCTAGGATACCTCCAACAAAATGCCTTCCACAAAGAAGATACGTATGTACCTCTTTTAAAACAACTTAAGATGATGGATGTGATTCTATATCTAGAAAAACGTGCACGTCAGTTTATTGAAAGTGGTAAATCATTGAATCTCTTACTGGAAACCGGGATTTTTGACAAGGTTATCAAGATTAAATACGACATTCCAAATAATCAAATTGACTTACTTGATGGGTATCAATCACTGATTGATGAAGCCGTTAAGAGTGTACGATAAGGAGGCAAGTTATGAATCTACAATATAAAGGACTAGATGAAATTAACGGGCCACTCATTTATCTAGAAAAAACCGAAAATGTCGGCTATGAAGAAATGGTCGAAATTAAGCTTAAAAATGGTGAAACACGCTATGGAAGGGTAGTGCAAATTGAAGGCGATAAAATCGCAGTTCAAGTCTTCGAAGGCACACAAGACATCTCTTTATTTAATACGCTATCGAAGTTCACTGGGAAACCCGTTGAAATGGCGTTGTCAAAGGAAATCCTAGGACGCACATTCAATGGTTCTGGTAGACCAATCGATGGACTTGGAGATGTTTTCGTTGATGAAAAACGTGATATCAACGGATTGCCTCTAAATCCAGTAAGCCGTGTTTACCCAAGAAACTATATTCAAACTGGTATCAGTTCAATTGATGCGTTAACAACACTCATTCGCGGACAAAAATTACCGATTTTCTCAGGTTCGGGGATGCCACATAATGAACTGGCCGTTCAAATTGTAAAACAAGCTAAAATTGCCGATGGCAATGGCGATAATTTCTGTATTGTGTTCGCTGCAATGGGCGTTAAAAATGACGTTGCAGACTACTTCAGAAAGTCTTTCGAAGAAGCCGGAGTCATGCATAAGGTGGTAATGTTTTTAAACCTCTCCAATGAACCGATTATCGAACGTACCCTTACCCCAAGATTTGCCCTTACTGCAGCAGAGTATCTAGCCTATCAACACGACATGCATGTGTTAGTAATCCTTACAGACATTACGGCATATTGTGAAGCGCTTCGTGAGTTCTCAAGTAGCAAAGGTGAAATTCCAGGTAGAAAAGGGTATCCTGGGTATTTATATTCGGATTTAGCAAGCATTTATGAAAGAGCAGGAATCGTTAAGAGCGCTAAAGGTAGCGTTACACAAATTCCAATTCTTACCATGCCTAATGATGACATTACCCATCCAGTACCTGACTTAACAGGCTATATCACAGAAGGACAAATTGTTTTAAGCAGAGACTTAAACCAATTATCTATTTTCCCACCTGTTGGGGTATTACCTTCTTTATCACGTCTGATGAAAGACGGGATTGGTGATGGCTTTACTCGTAAAGATCACTCTAGTGTATCAAACCAATTATTCGCCTCATACGCACAGGTTCAAGATGCAAGAAGTCTAGCTTCTGTTATTGGTGAAGATGAACTCTCTCCAATTGATAGACAATACATAGAATTTGGAAAACTATTCGAAAAACACTTCTTAAATCAAGGGTTCGAAACCAATAGACAAATCACCGACACTTTAGATTTAGGTTGGGACTTATTATCGGTTTTACCTAAAGATGAATTACATAGAGTTGACCAAGATTTATTAGATAAATATTATAGCCATGAGCGTGCAGTCGAAAGGTTCCATATTGCTAACAAAACATACATTAAAGGCATAAAGGATATTCGTCATGAATAATCAAGTATTTCCTACAAAAGGGAATTTGATTGCACTTCAAAAATCTTACGACTTAGCCAAAAAAGGCTATGAACTCATGGATCGTAAACGTAACATTCTAATTAGAGAAATGATGACCATGGTTGAGGATGTTAGACACGTTCGTGCTGAATTAAGTAAAACCTATGAACAAGCCTATCAAGCCTTACAAGAAGCCAATATAACGCTTGGGATCGTTTCTGATATCGCTAAATCAATCCCAATTGATCAAAATGTTTCAGTCAGTTACCGAAGCGTTATGGGTGTTGAGTTACCAATGGTTACTCATGAGGCAGAAATGGTCAAAATTACCTATGGTATTGGTCATACCAACACCAAGTTCGACTTTGCCTATAAATCCTTTCAAAAGGTTAAAGAATTGACTGTAAAACTGGCTGAGATCGATAACGCAACCTATAGACTTGCAAACGCGATTCGTAAGAGTCAAAAAAGAGCTAACGCACTAGAAAATATTGTGATTCCAAGATTTGAAGAAAACATAAAGTTCATTACAGAATCATTAGAAGAAAAAGAACGTGAAGCTTTCACTAGACAAAAAGTTATTAAAAAGAATCAACAAGCAAAGAAATAGAACACTTAGATATCTAATTAAAATAAAAGCTTAACTCCAATAAAATGGCGTTAAGCTTTTTCGTATGCTAAGGCTAGGAGCTGTCTTTTAGCTGTTTGTTCTTAAATAAATGGGCAGTAAGATGAAGACGTTTATAATGGAGTCCATTAGCTAGTGAGTGCTCAAGTATATGGTGTATTCAAAGGAGAAAACACTGCCTATTTTGATATCTTTCAACTCTACGATGATAATATTCATCCAAGTATTCAGATGACTTAGATACAGGTTATCTAGAAAGTATGCAAAATGAAGATGGATCTGTTACAGCCTATGAGCGTGATGAAATGGTGATATTAGTTCAATTACCAAGGCAACGAATACTTTTATATAAAAAACCTATAGCGGAGACTAAAGAGAAAGCTGATAGTCCGCTATAGGTTTTTTCTACTTATTGGTTTTTATGTCGTTTTTTATGTCTTCAAAGATAGATTCAATCGAATGAATCTTTAGATTACAACTGGATTTTTGACTGCAATTACATCCTATACTACCTCTTGTTTTAATGAGTTTATAGTAAATGATAAGCCCAAGCAAACTGCCTACAAATAGTAGAATGATCAGGTCAATTAAGTTCATAAGACGCCTCCTATAAATGTGCCAAGCTGGAAAATAAGAGTAGCAAGTCCATAAGCTAATCCAGTTTGAAATAAAATGGCGATCCAGGTTTTACGACGAGAGCCTAATTCCTTATGCATTGCGCCAATTGCCGCAAAGCATGGTGCAGAAAATAGATTAAAGACCATGAAGGCATAAGCGGATTGAGGGGTAAAGAATTGATAAATCGGCGCATTTAGAATGATATTACCTTCTGTGATCTCTGCTGATAATCCACCAATAACAGCCAATGAGGAGACCACTTGTTCCTTCGCTACAAGCCCTTGAAGTGCCGAGACAGAAGCTGCCCAAGACAGGTCACCTAACATCGGATAAAAGAGGTATGCAAAGCCTCTTCCGATATAAGAAAGCATAGACTCATTAACATCTACACCATACTCTAATCTAAAAGAATAAGAACTTAAAAACCAGATGATGACACTTGAAAGTAAGATGATTGTGCCTGCACGAGAAATGAATTCTTTAACTCTTTCGTAAACATCTCTGAAAACATATCTAAAATTAGGAACTCGATAATTTGGTAACTCTGTAATATAACTTGAAGGCTGTCCTTTGAAAAAGACTGTTTTCATGATGAGGGCAGAAATTAAGATGACAACAATCGAGAACATATAAAGCGAAAACGATACAAACCCGGAGTTATTAGGAAAGAAGAACCCAGCAAATAGTGCAATTATTGGTAGTTTTGCACTACAAGGGATAAAAGGGGTCAACATAATCGAAATACGTCTCTCATCTTGTGACTCAATCGTTCTAGTAGCCATGATTCCAGGCACACTACACCCTGAACCAATGATAAAGGGAATTAATGACTTTCCACTTAACCCGAATTTCTTAAACAATCTATCTAAGAAGAAGGCAATTCGTGTCATATAACCACTGCCTTCTAAAGCAGATATTAGTATAAATAAAATGATGAGCTGTGGGACGAAATTCAATACGGATCCTACCCCAGCAATGATACCATCACTGACGAGGCTAGCCGAAAAGTCATGTGCACCTAAGTCCTTTAAGAAATCAAACATAAACGAACTAAACCTACTAATAGTCCCATCAACAAAATCAACGGTTAATGTCCCAACAACGCCTACCGATAGATAATAGATTAAGAACATCACTAGTCCAAAAATAGGAATGGCTAAAAACTTATTCAAAAAAAGTTTGTCCAAGGATTCTGTTAGTTTGTCACCATGATGAATTCTAACAAATGATTCTTTTTTGATCTTTTCAATGAAGGCATACCTACCAGAAGCAATGATGGTTTCAAAATCATACCCATAAACTTTCTCAAGCGGTTTAGTTAAGGAAGATACATCTATTGTGTGTTCGATAATGGGATCTGATTCTAATAATTTGATGCTTAAGAATCGTTTATTAGGCTCACTGATCTTATCCTCTAAGTATTGAATGGTCTTTTCAATATTAGGGTTGAATATTTTAAGAGGTTTATACTTCAAATAGTCTTTGTTATTGATACACTGAATCAATTTTTGAATGCCGGTTTTCTTTAATGCAGAAATCTCGATAATAGAAGTATTGAGCTTTTGTGACAATAGTTCTTTATGAATCGAGATGCCTTTTTTTACAAAAGTATCAGCCATGTTAAGACAAATAATCATATCAATGTTTAACTCAAGCAGTTGCGTAGTTAAATATAAGCTTCTTTCAAGTTGAGTCGCATCGATGATGTTAATAATCAAATCAATCTTTTCTTGAAGGAGAAATGCCCTTGATATAGACTCTTCGAGTGTATAAGGCGATAAAGAATAAATCCCAGGCAAATCTATGATCTCATGTTTGCCATTATCTATATACCCTACTTTCTGCTCAATCGTCACCCCTGGCCAGTTTCCAATCTTTTGATTGCTTCCTGTTAAGGTATTAAAGAGGGTTGTTTTTCCACTGTTTTGGTTTCCTATTAATGCAATTCTCATAGAATAATGACCTCAATTTGCTTTAAGTCTTCTTTTCTAATACATAAATTGTAATCTCTAATGCTGATATCTACGGGATCACCTAAAGGGGCAATCTTTTTAATGTGGACGATTACACCTGGGGTTAACCCCATATCTAGTAATCGTCTCTTGATTTCTTTTTTGGTTGAGTTTAAACCAATGACTTTGGCAGATTGGTTGAGTTTTACTTTATCTAAAGTGGTAGTCGTTTCAGTCATAAAAAAACACCTCGTTGCTTTCTATAAATAAATATAGAGCATCCAGGGGTTCAATTCAAATAAAGTTATAAAAATTCTAAATAGAAGTATAAATATTACATCTATTTTGATTCCTTAGTTTTTTTCTCAGGAACTGGATCATACTTAGGCTTAAAAAGAGGATTACAAGTCAGTATCCTTTTTGCAGTTAAAAAAGTAGCTTTTGGGAAACTAAAGCGTTCATAACATCCTAAAGCATAATTGGAACAAGAAGGCTTATGTCTGCAGACAAAATGCTTATTTCCAGATAAGTTTTTCTGATACCATTTAATGAGTCGAATGGACTTCTTTTCCATAAAATCACCACCTAAATTATATCACGATATTGTTATTAAAAACATTTTGTCACTCAATTAGATATTATGTTATAATTTAATTAGTAGTGAAACCGATTTCAAGGAGGAAAATGATATGAAGGTTTATGAAACAAACCAAATTAGAAACATTGCCATCCTAGGACATCTAGGATCTGGAAAGACCAGCATTGCTGAAGCGTTATTATTCTCTAGTAACGCGATTCCTTCACGTGGAAGTATCGAAGGAAAGAATACTGTATCAGACTTTATGGATGAAGAAAAAGCAAAACAAGGCAGCCTATCAACAAGTTTAATTCCTGTTGAGTGGAACGGTATCAAACTCAATTTTTTAGATGTACCAGGAACAGAAGAACTTGATAATGAGATAAAGCAATCACTATCGGTTGTTAAGGGAGCAGTTTTGGTCATCGATGCTTCAAAAGGTGTCGAAGTCGGCACCGAAAGATTATGGAATGAAATCCGCAAAATGCATATTCCTGCCGTTATTTTTGTCAACAAGATGGATAAGGAAAATGTTAAATTTGAGGAACTGTTAGAAGAAATTCGTGAGAAACTTGGTAAGAAAGCAGTACCTTTCTGCTGGCCAATTGGAAAGAATGAAAACTTCGAAGGATTTGTTAATGTTATTGAGATGAAAGCACGCATTTATAATGGTGTAGATTCTTATGATGCCCCAATTTGGGAAGAAAAGAAACCAAAAATCGAACAATTAAGAGAAATGATTATGGAATCTGTTGCAGAAACTAGTGAAGATTTGCTAGAGAAATTCTTTGGTGGCGAAGAATTAACAGAAGAAGAAATCAACAATGGTCTTAGAAATGGTATTTATCATGGTGAACTCACTCCATTAATTGTTGGTAGTGCAACTAAGAACATTGGTATTAGAACCATGTTAAGCATGCTATCACAATACTTACCACAACCAGACTCTTTAAGAGCTTTAGAAGGTACGAATCCAAAAACTAATGAAGTTGTTATAAGACATACGAAAGACTCAGAACCATTCTCAGGATACGTATTTAAAACCACAATCGACCCATTTGTTGGTGCGATTAATATGATTAAAGTAAACTCTGGAACACTTAAAACAGGCCAAGAAATTACGATCCATGACACAGGAAAATCTGAAAAGATTGGTGCAATGTTTACAATGATGGGTAAAACTCAAATGCCTGTTGATATCGCCCATGCCGGAGATATGGTGTGTGTTTCTAAGCTAGAGAACATTCATACTGGATACACTATTTCTGATCCAAAAGCGCCAATTTACTATCCAAGAACTGAAACACTCAAGCCAACTATTTATGTGGCAATTACCCCTAAAAACAAACAAGATGAAGATAAGATTTCAAACGCTCTACAACGCTTGAATATCGAAGATCCTTCATTTGAAATTGTAAGAAATAAAGAAACTTCTCAACAACTACTAGGTGGTTTAGGTATGACTCACATCAACTTCATTTTAGACAGAATGAAAACCGTCTTTAAAGTAGAAGTTTCTGTTGAAGAACCTAAAGTTGTTTACCGTGAAACAATCAAAAAGAAAGTTGAAGCAGAAGGTAAACATAAGAAACAATCTGGCGGTGCAGGTCAATTCGGACACGTATGGATTAGGTTCCAACCCTCTGACCAACTCTTCGAATTTACTGAAGAAGTATTTGGTGGAGCCGTTCCTAAAAACTACTTCCCAGCAGTAGAAAAAGGCTTAATAGACACATTTGAACACGGTCCATTAGCTGGCTTCCCAGTCATCTTTGTAAAAGCAACCCTTTATGATGGTTCTTACCATCCAGTTGACTCAAATGAAATATCATTTAAACTAGCAGCATCACTCGCTTTTAAAGAAGCCGTGAAGAATGCTGGACCTACTATACTCGAACCAATCCTTAAGATGTATATTACTGTTAAGGACCAATACGTTGGTGATGTCATGGGTGACATGAACAAACGTAGAGGTAGAGTTCTAGGTATGAGTCAAACAGAAGGCGGTCAAATCATTGAAGCAGAAGCCCCAGAATCCGAAGTACAAAAATACATTATCGACTTAAAAGCGATGACTCAAGGTTCTGGTATTTTCCAAAGAGAATTTGTTCGTTATGAAGAAGTACCTGCTCATTTAATTGACGGTATCATTCAAAAATATAAAACTGATCACTAATTAGAATGAAGACCGCAATTTTGCGGTCTTTTTTATAAGTAATCGTTCATATTTTTTTGTATATATTAGTTGGTGATAGAATGAAATGTTTGATTTGTCGAAGGGAATTCTTTCCTAAAAGAACCCTAAGAACGTTGTTTGTTGAAGAACCTGTTTTCAAGTGTTATGGGTGCGATAGAAAATATGATATCCATCCGAGAGTATCCGTGCTCCCAATCCAAAACTATCAACTTTATTTGATTAGTTTGAATCTTGACGAAAAAGTATCAGACCTAGCTTTTTTACATGAGATGAACGTAATTCTAGAAGATTTATTGAGAAAAACAAAAAAGACGGATACCATCCTATGGATTGATGAGTTTACAGAAGCATTATATCAAGAACTCGAAAAACTCGATTATGGCAATATTTATGTAATTTCCGTTCGACAGCCAATTTTTTTGGTATAATATAAGTGTAAGGGAGGATATGCATATGAAATATGATATCATTGGAAAAAACGGTTTTGAACCAACCGAAGCAATCAAGAATTATGTGATTAAAAGAATGAACAAAGTCGTCTCCTTTTTCGATCCGAAACTGATTCTAGACGTGAGAGTGGTCTTAAAGGTTTACAAAGATCATCACAAGGTAGAAGTAACAGTCCCAGCTAAAGGCATCATCCTTAGAAGTGAAACAAGTGATCAAGACATGTACACAGCGATTGATAAATCTGTTGATAAATTGATCTCTCAAATTCGTAAACACAAGGAAAAATTAAAAGCGCATTTAACTAAGAAAGGCAACTCTAAAGTATTCTCTGATGACTTTGAAACAGAAGCCATTGAAAAAGAAATTCTTGCTAGTACAGTTGTTAAGAATAAGGAAGTTAAACTTGAACCAATGACGGTTGAAGAAGCCTTAATGGAAATGGAAATGTCAGGTCATGACTTCTATGTATTCCTTAATCAGGCCACAAACAGAGTCAATGTAGCTTACATAAGAGAAGATGGCGACTACGCTGTCATCGAAACAAAATAAACCAAAAGCCACTTTTGAATAAAAAGTGGCTTTTCTTGATAAAAAGAGGTTTGGCATATGCCAGACCTCTTCAATTTTGTGTTACTTAGCTGCTGTAAACTTTTCAGAAACGATATCCCAGTTAATAACTGAGAAGAATGCTTCAACATAGTCTGGACGTCTGTTTTGGTAGTTTAGGTAATAAGCATGTTCCCAAACGTCTAAGCCTAAGATTGGTGTGCCTTCAGCAAGTGGTGTATCTTGGTTTGGTGTTGAAGTAACCACAAGACCTTTAGGTGTAACTACTAACCAAGCCCAACCTGATCCAAAACGAGTTTTAGCTGCATTTCCGAATAAAGTCTTGAAGTTTTCAAATGAACCAAATGCATGGTTGATTGCTTCTAGTAAAGCACCTTGAGGCGCTTTAGCACCGCCTGGAGTTAAGATTTCCCAGAATAATGTGTGGTTATAATGTCCGCCACCATTATTTCTAACAGCCATACGGATGTCTTCAGGGATTAAGTTAAAATCCGCTAGAAGAACTTCTAGTTTTGTAGTTAATTCAGGGTGTTTTTCTAGTGCTGCATTCAAGTTTGTTACGTATGCATTATGATGCTTTGTATGGTGGATTTCCATAGTTCTTGCATCGATTGCTGGCTCTAATGCTTCATAAGCATAAGTTAATTTAGGTAATTCGTATTTCATGTATAAATCCTCCTTATTTCTATACCACCATTTTACCCCACGAAACATGTTTATACAAATTATATGCTTATTTATAATTAAGAGTATTTTTACCTATAATAAAAATGTGGTATAATTTCAACGATAGAGGTATTATATGAAACTTTTAAAACGAATCAAGAAAATATTATTTGTTACGCCAGCGAGAACCATACTTACGATTTATCTCTTATTTACTTTAGTAGGGTCTTTTTTATTATGGCTTCCAATATCTCTAAAACCTGGTGTTAAATTGGATTTTATTGATGCGGTTTTTATCGCAGTATCGCAAATATCTTCAACAGGGTTATCGCCTGTATCGCAAGCGGATACCTTTAGTTTAATTGGTGGAGTCATTTCGATTATAATCATTCAAGTTGGTGGTTTAGGTATTATATTACTTGTGGCTTCCTACTGGGTCATCATCGGAAAGAAAATAGGTATTAAAGAACGAAATATTATTGCTGCTGAGCAAAATCAGTTTTCAGTTAAGGGGATCATCAAACTAATTACCAATGCAGTAATCGCAATCTTTGCATTTCAAGCAATTTATATTGTGTCAATGACACTATACATCTACATTGCTCAACCCTTTAGCGCTTCATTTGGAGAGTCACTGTTTCATGCGCTGTATTTAGCAGCTTCATCGTTTGCTAATGCTGGATTTGATTTCTTACCGACTAATAACAGTTTTGTTGTATTTAGGGGTCAAGTATTTCCACAAGTTATGACCATGATTATTGTCTTTGTTGGTGGGGTGGGTTTTTGGCCATTAGCAGAGTTTACTCTATGGATTAAAGCGAAAATCCGTAAAACCAAACATAAAATATCATTCATCACCAAATTATTAGTTACTTCGCATTTTCTATTTTGGATTATTTCAGCATTGGTCTATTTCGTTATGGAGTATGAAAACTCAATGAAAGGACAATCCTTAACCAATATATTCTTGGATGTCTTCTTTATGAGCAATAGTGCAAGAAGTGCTGGATTTTATAACACAGATATCACCAAGTGGACAGAAGCAACCAGACTATTTTATTCAATGTTAATGTTCATTGGGGCTGCGCCAAACTCATCCGGTGGTGGCATACGTATGACGACATTTTTCCTACTTGCAAGTGGATTAATTTCATTTGGTAGACACAGAAAACAAGTCTTTTTTGCAGGTAAAGCGATTAAAGATGTTGCGGTTAGAAAATCCTATATGGTTTTCGCTTTAGGGATAATACTAGTGATGTTTTCGACACTATTGGTTTCGATTATCGAACCTAATAGATGGTCAATTATGGAAGTAGGATTCGAAATATCCAGTGCGTTCGGAACAGCGGGGTTGTCGTTAGGATTAATTCCTTATTTATCAGTATGGTCCAAACTAATCTTCATCGTCAATATGTTTATTGGACGTATCGGAATTTTAACTGCGGTTGCCATCTTGGAAAATAAAAAAGAGACGACAAACGTCGTCACTTATGCTGAAATCGATATGTTAGTAGGGTAAGTCTAGTAGGTTTAGATCAATATCAATATAGATGGTCTTCTGATCCTTATAACTCACGTTATAACCAGGAAGGCCTTTTATTTTTTTGATGTTTCTAAGGCGCGTATAATCCACAGGAATAGAAGATGAGTTTCTCATAGGACTGTAATATGCAGCAAGCATTGCTGCAGTTCTAAGGGATTTTTCGTGAAAAGCCCCTCTTAGAATTACATGCGATCCACTACCTTGTTTGACGTGAAACCAATAGTCATCTTTTTGACCTAATTCATGGGTCAAATATTCATTTTGTAAAGAGGATTTTCCTATAAACACCTGAAAATCATCGAATGCATAAGAGAGAATCTTAGGTTTTATGGGTTTCTTGTTTTTTTGCTTGTTAACTGCTTGTTTGATTAAACCCGTCTCTGACAATTCGTCTTTTATGTCTTTAATGTCATCATTCTGAGCATAAACTAGGACATCCAGCAACCCTTTATAGTAGTTAAGTAAGTTATTGTTAAGTTCAATTTGGTTTTCTATCGGACGGATTGCCTTTTTAGCCTTATGATAAAGCTTATAGAAACCTTGTGCGTTATCATTAAGGGTTTTTTGTGAGTCTAGTTTAAGATCGTTGAGCGTACTTAATTTCTCATTTAAGTCTAGACCACTCATGTATATGGCATCGGCCATTTCTTTATATTTTTCATAGTTTAAGTTCATCTCTAAATCAGCATTAAGATGAAGAGATTTTGTTTCAAGTCGTTTGATTTCTTTCGCCAAAACCCCTTTAAGCTGAGTGTCTTTTGGAGATTCTTTTTGATCAATTTGTGAAAGCAATTGAGATAACGTTTCAAAGTGTATCTTTGGATAATCTAGATTGATATCGACAGGGCTAAATAGTTTTTTGGATGATTGATATAACGTTGGATTCTTAAGGATTGAATAGGGATTTAAAGCCTTATTCTGATAGATGAAAGTGGCAGTCTGAAGCGATATACCCATAAAAGTATCCATGATTTCTTTTGGGGAATCACATGTTTTTAATAGGTCTAGAGAGTCTTTATCAATTTCTTTTTTATCGATGGTGAAGAATTCAAAAGGTTGATTGATAAGCACACTTCGTTTATCACTTGAAAATTGCTTATAGTGAGCATCTAAAATGATGTTATCTTTGAGAAGAATTAAGTTTGTCGTTCTACCCATTGCTTCAAAAATCACTTTATAGTTGGTATACCCAAATATCTGGTCGAATTTTTGGAAAGAGAATATCAAGACTCTATCTTGTAGGTGTTGCTCCACCGATAGCAGAAGCGCATCTTCAATATGTTTTCTTAACGCATTTAAAAGGTTACTTTTTTCATCAAAAGGCAGATCTTCAGCAGTGATTCTCACGTGTGGGAAATTAGGATTTAGATTGAACCTTAAGTAGAATGAACCTTTTCTGAAAAACTCAAAAGTAAAAACGTCTTTATAAGGTTGACGTATTTTTTTAATTCTAACGTTTTTTAGTTCAGTATTAAGTTCATTCGCCAAGTGGTGAATGAAAAAACCATCTAATGCCATATGATCACCATCAAATAGTATATCATATCCATAGATAATGTGCTAAAATGTAAACGGATTTATACGCTTTTTAGTGGGTTTTGGCTTTACTATTACCTTTTTTTGGGGTATAATTACTTACAATATAATGCAAAAGAAGGGGTGAACGTATGAAATTAAACGATCGTGGATTACTAATTGTAATTTCCGGACCTTCAGGAGTCGGTAAAGGAACCGTCCGCAAAGCATTATTTGACATGCCAAACCATGATTTAATTTATTCCGTATCAATGACCACTCGTGCACCAAGACCTGGTGAAGTCGATGGGGTTGATTACTATTTTGTTTCAAAAGAAGAATTCTTGAAACGCATCAGTGAGAACAAGTTTTTAGAGTGGGCAGAGTTTGTAGGTAATTATTATGGGACGCCACTGGACAAAGTGGAAGAGCAATTAGAGAATGGCAAAGAGGTCGTTCTTGAAATAGAAGTAGAAGGCGCACTTCAGGTAAGAGAAAAAGCTAAAGACGCAGTATTTATTTTCATTGTTCCGCCTGGAAAAAAGGCACTTTACGAACGTTTGATTAAACGTGGAACAGATACGCCCGAAATGATAAAAAAACGCATGGAAAAAGCAGATAGAGAGTTTATGTTGGCACATAAATATGACTACATTGTTGTTAATGATGATGTCAATAATGCCGCTGACAGAATCATGGCGATTATCCGTGCTGAACATGCGAAAACGGAAAGAACCATTCATAGATATATGAAGATGGTTAAGGAGGACTAAAAATGAATTATCAAAAAGACGGTATGAGATACCCATCCATTGACCAACTTTTGGAAAAAATCGATTCCAAATACAAACTAGCTTATGTTGCTGCTAAAAGAGCGAAGTCAATTCAAGCTGAAGGCACCTCGTTGGAAGATGCATTATGCAAAAAACCAGTAGGTATTGCACTTGAAGAAGTTTTACAAGACAAAATCCAAGTAGAATTCCTTGAAAAAGTAGAAGAGTAACTTCTACTTTTCTTTTTTTATATGTTAAAATAGACAAGTAGAGGTGTCGTGTGTGAATAGTCTTCATGAAAAACTAAAAACACTGCCTGATTCTCCTGGCTGTTATTTGATGTTAAATAGTGCTGGGACGATTATATATGTGGGGAAAGCTAAAAACTTAAAAAACAGAGTCAAAAGTTATTTTACTGGCTCACATAATGCCAAAACAACACGGCTAGTTCAAGAAATAGCCGATTTTAATTTTGTTCAAACGAATACTGAACGAGAATCTTTAATATTAGAACTGCATTTAATTAAAGAGAACTTACCCAAATACAATATCAAACTAACCGATGATGCGACGTATCCATTCATTACAATTACCGACGAAAAAGACCCTAGATTGATTGTAGAACGAGAATCTACCAATAAAAAGGGTAAACGATTTGGACCATATCCCTCTGTCTATAAAGCAAGAGATACCGTAAAACTCCTTAATAAAATATACCCGTTGCGAAAATGCGAGACACTTCCAAAGAAGGCATGTCTTTATTATCATATGAATCAATGCTTGGCACCATGTATTAAAAAAGAAGCAATCGACTATAAACCAATCATCAATGAAATATCGGCATTCTTAAAAGGCGATACCAAAAATGTCCTTTCAGAATTGAAAAACGAGATGTATAAAGCTGCAGATGCCCTTCATTTTGAAAAGGCTCAAGAATACAAAGAAATGATTGAGTCGATTGAACATACTACCGAAAAACAGTTGATGAGTCTAAATGATTACAAGGACAGAGATTTTATCGCTTATTTTGGCGACCATGAAGACGTTTCAGTTCAAATCCTTAAGATGAGAAGTGGGAAGATTATCGATATTAAAAGCGATATCTTTAGTTATGTAGGTTCAATTAGTGATGCTGTTAATAACTATATTTTGCAGTATTATGAAGATAAATCCATCGAACCAGATGAACTCTTATTTTCTAATCTTTTCTTACAAGAAGACATTGAGTTAATGTTTGGTAAACACGCAACCATCCCAAAGATTGGCGATAAAAAACAATTGATCGATATGGCATTTAAAAATGCGAAATACGATTTCGAGAATTATAGATATCTAAATAAACTTCAAACTCAAAAACAACAAGAAGCTTTAGATGCTTTTGAGAAACTATTAGGTGTTGCGGATATTAGCCACATTGAGATATTTGATAACGCCCATTTGTTTGGTGCAGACAGTGTATCGGCAATGGTTGTGTTTAGAGATGGAAAACCATCTAAAAAAGAATATAGAAAATACCATTTAAAGAACACTACTAAGATGGATGATTATGGGGCTATTCGTGAAGTTGTCTATCGTAGGTATCAAAAAGTTTTATTAGAAGGACTGGAACTTGCAGATATGATCATTATCGATGGTGGTAAAGGTCAAGTTAATGTTGCTAAAGAGGTATTGGATTCTTTAGGAATAACTACACACTTAATTGGTCTAAAGAAGAACGACAAACACCAACTAGAAGCCATCATTTATAATCAACAAGAATATCCTATAGACAGGTCAAGTTACTTATACAGTTACTTAGGAAAAATGAGTGAAGAAGTCCATAGATTTGCGATTACGTTTCATAAGCAAACCCGATCCAAAACACTGGTTAGATCTTATCTTGACGGTATTATGGGTATCGGAGAAAAAAGGAAACTGGCCATATTAGAAAAATTTGTAACCATCGATGATATGAAACAAGGTTCAATTGAAGCTTATCAATCGATTGGCATTAATGAAACATTAAGAGAAAAAGTCCTGAAGCACTTGGCATCTTTAGAAAGAGAAGAACCAGATGAAAAGAGTCATATTTAGTGTTAATGATCAACAAAGCTACTTTAGTTGTCTTGTTGACGGAAAAATTGAATTTTATTATTTAACCAAATCTCAAGCAAAGAAGTATTTCGCATATTTAGACAAAGGACACATTGTGTCTTTTGAGCTTTATAACAAGCGAAAGATTATTGACAATAGATATGCTTGGCAAGTCGCTTACTTTAGCTTGATTGAGAAACCTTCTTATCGAAAGAATCAAATATTATACGACTTAAAAGACATTAGAAAACAGATGCATAAAGTACTTGATGGATTTGATTACTTACTGTTTTTAGATTTGGAAATGACGATGCCACCGTATTTTAAAGGTCCTTTTGAAGCGGAGGTCATTCAAGCAGGCTTTATTTTGAGAGATAGAAGTGGACAAATCATTGAACAGGATTCGATATTCATCAAACCAACTAAGTATCCTAAGATTAGCCCAAGGACGGTTAAGTTCTTACAAATCACGGACTCCTATTATGAAAAAGCTTTAGATTATGTGCACTTTTATACGAGATTACGTGGTATTATAGATATGTATAATCCAAAGATCGTTGTCTGGGGAAAAAATGATATGATTGCCTTAAAAGCGTCGTATAAAATTAATGGGGTTGATCCGATCACATTTGACGATATGTTTATAAACTTATTGCAAATTCACAAGAACTACTACAACCTATCAGATGATTTAGGGTTATTCAAAGCCTATGAACTTTACTACAACAAAGCTTATGATCAAAGCCATGATGCTTTAGATGATGCCATGGTTACAAAATATGTTTTCGATGCGCTAATTCTACAAATGAAAGAGGTCATGTAAAATGAGTCTATATAATAATTTCGCAGCATACTACGATAAAATATTTCCAAGAAACCCTAAGATTATTGAGTTCTTAGAAAACCAGTTCAAAAAAGGTAAAATCCTTGATTTGGCCTGTGGTTCTGGTGAGTATTCTGTTTCTCTAGCGCATTTAGGGTATGAAGTAACCGGCATCGATATTTCAACTTCGATGATTGAATATGCCAAAGATAAAGCCTTTAGAGAATCGGTCAAAGTTGACTTTCAAGTAGATGATATGCTAAACCTTTCTTCATATGATACCTATGAAGGCATTATATGCATTGGAAACTCGTTGGTTCACTTGAATACAGAAGTAGAAGTCCTAGAAGCAGTTATGAAAATGTACCGTGCTCTTAAAAAAGGTGGAACGGTTGTCATTCAAGTAATTAACTATGACCTTATTTTGGAGAAGAAACTTCCTGGGTTATCTACTGTAACCAATGAACAATACTCTTTTTATCGTAATTATGAGTATGATGGCAGTAAAATCCACTTTAAAACAAGATTAACAGACGGTTTAAGAGTATTTGTGGATGAGACGCTTTTATTGCCTCTAAAACACCAAACCTTAATTGGATTCTTACAAAAAGTAGG
Organism: Paracholeplasma morum; assembly: GCF_016907055.1. NCBI lineage: Bacteria > Bacillati > Mycoplasmatota > Mollicutes > Acholeplasmatales > Acholeplasmataceae > Paracholeplasma > Paracholeplasma morum. The sequence goes on along the minus strand of NZ_JAFBBG010000006.1, from coordinate 56,372 downwards.
GTTCAGTGAAGTGAATACGGTTGGGGGATTCTCTCACAACTCATTCGATTTAAAAGAAGACATTACCTATGTCGTAACTGCAAAAAAATAACTAAAATATGATAAAAGTGATTCCTGAGAATCACTTTTTTTTGTTATTATGGCATAAAAAAATCGTTTGGATTTCCAAACGATTAGTGAGTTATTCAACGGGTTTTTGAGTTAGGGACATCAACACAGGAATGACCATTGGTTTTCTCTGTGTAATCTGTTTTACATAATCAGTGATTTGATCCGTTAGAAGTTGTTTAAACTGATGTTCACTGAATAGTTTCTTTTCAAACTCGTAAAGTAGTATTTCTTTCGCTTTTTGACCAATGCCATTTGTGATGGCTTCATTGCCTTTCATATAAATAAATCCACGGGATATCACAGTTGGTTCAGTAAGCAATTTACGGTTGACTGGATCAATGGTAAGAATAATGGATAATAAACCATCTTCTGAAAGCATCTTACGTTCTTTGATGATTGCGCTGCCAATATCACCAATACCGGTACCATCAATATAGATGTCTCCGGCTTGGACTCTACCTGCTAATCTGATTTCTGTTGCATTAACGGCTGCTACATCGCCATTATCCATGATTAACACGTTGTCTCTTTCAACACCAAGTTCGACTGCGATTTCTTTGTGGTGTTTTAACATACGGTGTTCACCATGAATTGGGATGAAGAACTTAGGCCTAATTAATGATAACATCAACTGTAAGTCGGGTTTATTTCCGTGACCAGAAGTATGTGTGTCTGCAACAGGACCGTTAACAATGACGTTGACGTCACGTCTATAGAGTTGATCAATGGTACGGTTAACGGATTCTTGGTTTCCAGGAATTGGAGAACTTGAGAAGATAACTGTATCACCAGATTGGGTTTTAATTTGACGGTGGGTACCATTTGCAATTCTACTTAGCGCAGCAAGGGGTTCCCCTTGAGAACCAGTACATAATATCGTGACTTCATCCGCTTTGTATTGATTGATTTCATCGCCACTGACAATCGTTCCTTTTGGCGCTCGGATATAACCAGTTTGTTGACCAATTTCCATTGCGCGTTCCATTGAACGACCAAACACTGCAAGTTTTCGACCATTTTTATAAGAGGCTTCAACGATTTGTTGCATACGATACATATTGGATGCGAAAGTAGCAATAATGATTCGTCCACTTAGTTTTGAGAATATTTCGCTGATTGCTGTACCTACTGTACGTTCTGATGGGGTTAATCCATCACGTTCAGCATTGGTAGAATCTGATAATAAGCATAATACACCTTCGTTACCAAGACTAGCTAGTTTTTCATATTCAGCAGCTGGACCTACTGGTGTATAGTCAATCTTAAAGTCACCAGTATGGAATAAAACTCCTTGTTTAGTTCTAAAAGCAATCCCAAACATATCAGGAATTGAATGGTTCAATCTAACGAAAGATATTTCTGTCGTCCCGAATGTGTATGTATGGTGGCTCTTATACTCGATAATTCTAGGTTTTTTAATGTCTTTGGTTTCTAATAGTTTATGCTCAATAAAATCAACCGCGATTCCTGCAGCATAAATCTTAGGTATTTTAACCTGTTTTAAAAGATAGGGAATGCCCCCAATGTGATCCTCATGACCATGGGTAATGAATAACCCAACAATTCTATCTTGGTTTTCGACTAGGTATGTGTAGTCAGGAATAACATAATCTATCCCTAAAAGTGAATTGTCAGGGAATAAAATACCTGCATCCACTAAAAAAATCTTATCTTCAATTTCATATACGTATGTATTTTTGCCGACTTCGCCTAATCCGCCAAGCGCAAAAATACCGATGTCGCCATCATTTAAAAGCGCGTTCTTACTCATATTGTAATCCTCCTCAGTCAGGATATCGCGGTAACTTTAAATCTATTTTACATTAAAACGACACAAATTCATAGAGTATTGCATAAATAAATGGTAAAATACAACAGGTGATATTATGAAAACAGCATTATTCTTTGATGTGGATGGTACTCTATTCGATAATGAGTCTCAATCCATACCAAAAAATACGATAAAAATGATTCAAAACCTAGCAAAAGACGACAGATACATCTTAGGGCTAGCTACAGGACGTAGTGGAGAACAACTAGATGCTATTTCAGACATAAAGGATTTATTTAAGGTTAGAATTCTCATCAACGGGGCCGTTGCCTATCAAGATGATCTTTTTGTCTATGGTAATCCTCTTCCTAAAGATGCATGCGAGCGTGTACTAGAGTTTGCCAATCGAATAGATTTAGGCATTGGTTTTATCGGCAAAGATAGACATGTTATTACGAAGCTGGATGACGTTGTTAGACGCTCATTGAAAGACTATCAAATGCCAATTCCAATGATTGATCCTTTGTTTTATTTGAACAACGATGTCTATCAAATATGGATATTCGGTAAATCTCAGGCTTTGTTTGATCAATTTAAATCTAAATTCCCAGAGATTAAGCTTTTCCCTTGGCATAAAGATGGTGCAGATTTAGTTTCTAAAAACGTCTCAAAAGGTGAGGCGATTTCGCAAATTAAGTCATTAATTGGCGCAGATAAAGTCATCGTCTTTGGTGATGGTGAGAATGATGTTGAAATGATTGAAATGGCTGATATTGGCGTTGCGATGGGGAACTCAAAAAGCCAAACATTAAAATCTAAAGCTACGTTTGTAACAAAACACATCGCAGAAGATGGGTTATACGAAGCAGCTTTAAAACTAAACTTACTATAAAAATAACAACAGCGCCACTGTTGTTTTTTTTCTCATTTAATTTGATCATTGTGTCAAGTCATTAATGTTTTAGAAGGACTTTCCGCAGTTATACAAAAAAAGTTGTTTATCCAAAAGGATCACAGCTTATTTTGATGATTGAACAAAGTTTTTTATGCCTAGAAGAATCTCATCGTGGATTTCATGTGGCACATACATAGATATGTCTGCATTATAGGTTACCAGTTCCTTAATTGCTGAACTGGAAACATAAGTATGTTTGTAGGATGGGAATAATATAATGGTTTCGATATTCTGGTTTAAATTTCTGTTGAAATGATAGAGTGCAATTTCATTTTCGAAGTCTTTCACATTTCTTAGACCACGAATTAATGTCGTAGCCCCATGTTTTTCTGCGAATCTAACAACTAAATCATTTGTCTTGGATACAAATATGTTTGGAATTTGAGCAGTTACCTTCTTAATCATTCTTACACGATCATCAGCAGAAAAAATAGGATACTTTTCCACGTTTTCAGTTACTAAAACGTATAAAATCTCAAATTGCTTTGCTGCACGAGTCATAATGTCTAGATGTCCCAATGTAATTGGGTCAAAAGAACCTGCATAAACGGCTTTACTCATTTCATCACTACCTTTACTTAAAGTATAACATAATTTTCATTATTCATAGATAATTGGGAAAAATATGTTAAAATTATTTTCAAGAGGTGAGTTTCATGCAAACGTATAAAAGAAGTGTGGTTTTGCAACTAGGTGTATTTGGATTTTTCTTTTTTTATGGACTAGATACCATCATTAAATCACTTATTGATAGTAGTTTGGTTTATTCAATCGTTGAGTTAGTTCTATTATTAGTCATTTTAGGAATTGGTCTATTTTTCTATTATAAAACTCCTAAAGATTTATTAGTGGTTGTTACAGATAAAGAGATTAAACAAATCAAATTGAGCTTGTATTCTGTATCTGCAGCACTAATCATTAGCATATTGATTTCTGGGTTACAATTAGATGCAAATCTAAAGCAATATCTTGAGATTGCAACCGGTGTGTTAATCTCGTTGTCGGGGTTGTTTGGCGTTTATCTTGGTGTTGGAACCCTTCAAAAAAATAAGTAAAAAAAACCATAATCTAGAGAAAAATGGGTCACAATTTAGAATGTGATCTTTTTTTACGCATTGTAGTTGACTAATCAACTCGTCTAGGGTTATAATATGTCGAGTTGACTAATCAACTAGGTAAGGAGCGCATGTATGATTAAACTAATTAAGTATTTTAAATGGTGGTATTATCCACTTATAGTTGCAATCATTGGACTTGTATACATTCAAGTAGAGTTTGATTTAAAACTCGTGGATTATATGAGAGTGATTGTGGAATTAGTAGGAAGAGCAAACAGTACAGGAGAAGCACAAACATCGTTAATCCTCCAAAATGGATTAGAAATGTTAGGATACTCATTGATCTCAATTGCCTCACTTATTGTTGTATATTTTATTTCGGCGCGTATAGGTGCGAATTTTGTTAAGGACTTAAGAAAACGTCTATTTGATAAAATTGACTCGTTCTCACTTGAAGAGATCAATCAGTTTTCAACCAGTTCATTAATCACTAGATCGACTAACGATATTACTCAAGTACAAATGGTTACGATTGTGATGCTTAGATTGGCAATTACTGCGCCAATCACTGCGATTCGTGCAATCATGAAAATTACAGATATCAATTTGTCATTAACCCTTCCGGTAATTGCTGGGGTGGTTGGGGTCGTACTAATGATCAGTGTAATATTCATCTTTGTAACCCCTAAATTCAAGGTTTTACAAGATTTAAATGACTCACTAAACTTAGTAACCCGAGAGAATCTAACGGGGTTAAGAGTGGTTAGAGCCCATAATGCAGAAGGTTATGAACATTCTAAGTTCGAAAAAGCAAACAAGAAATTAACTGGGGTTAACTTATTTGTTAACCGTGGGATGCAATTAATGATGCCAGGTATGCAATTGGTGATGAATGGCGTTTCATTAGCCATCACATGGATTGGTGCCTCATTAATCTTTGATGGTGCACTCGGTGCAAACCCTTATGAAGGTATCGGGATTCAATCTCAATTCTCGATTTACAGTTTTCAAATCTTAATGTCATTTATGATGCTTACAATGTTATTCATTATGGTCCCAAGAGGGGCGGTATCTGGTAGACGTATTATGGAAGTGTTAAGTACAGAACCAAAAATTAAAGACCCTGTTAATCCTAAGACAATTAATAAAGATGACAGAATTACGCTTGAATTCGATAATGTTTGTTTTAAGTATCCCGGGGCAAGTGAATGTGTACTAGAACACATTTCATTTGAAGTTAAAGCAGGCGAAACGGTAGCATTTGTTGGATCTACTGGAAGTGGTAAATCAACAATCATTAACTTGATTCCAAGATTTTTTGACACAACCAATGGGGAAATCAAAATCAATGGCATTAATATTAAAGACGTTAAGCAAAAAGACTTGCTTGATTTGATTGGGTATGTTCCACAACAAGGATTGTTGTTCTCAGGTACCATTCGTTCTAACTTATCGCTAGGTAAGAAAGATGCGACAGAAGAAGAAATCCTTGAAGCATTAGAAATAGCTCAAGCACGTAATTTCGTAAACCGTCTTGAAGATGGTATTTATGCTTCAGTGTCTCAAGGGGGAAAAAACTTCTCTGGGGGACAAAGACAAAGACTATCGATTGCAAGAGCGATTGTTAAAAATCCGAAAATATATATTTTTGATGACTCATTCTCTGCACTTGACTATAACACTGACCGTGCATTAAGAAGTGCCCTAAAAGAAAAGACTAAATCCGCAATCAATCTAATTGTTGCGCAAAGAATCGGAACCATCCTAAATGCAGATAAAATCGTTGTTTTAGACAATGGTAGAGCTGTAGGAATTGGTACGCATAAAGAATTATTACAAAATAACAAAGTATACCAAGAAATGGCATATTCACAATTGTCGAAGGAGGAACTCCAAAATGTATAGACCTGGTGGACATGGTGGCGCACAAGCAAAACCAAAAAACTTTAAAAAGTCACTAAAGAGACTAACCAAAGAGTTGAAACCGTTCTATAAAGGTATCGTGATTGCATTGGTGTTCGCCGCATTTTCAACGGTATTCAACATTCTTGGACCAAAACTGGTTGGAGAAATGACCAACCATATTCAAGATTCGATTAGACCTGAGGGCGGTTCCTTGATTGCTGCAATCAATTGGAATTGGTTCAACCGTATTGCAATCCTTCTATTGGTTTTATACATATTAAGCTATTTGTTTAACATTGTTACATCCTTTATCTTAACTAAGGTGACTCAACGCTTTAGTCAGAAAATACGTAAAGATATCTCATTAAAGATAAACCGTATGCCATTATCTTTCTTTGATAAGAGAAGTTATGGGGACGTCTTATCGATCGTTACGAATGACGTTGATACCATTTCAAGTGCTTTAAACCAATCTATCACCCAGTTAATTACTGCAGTCACATCGATGATTGGGATTGCGATTATGATGCTTACCATTTCACCATTGTTAACTTTGGTGGCATTTGTCACATTACCACTATCATTCTTAGTTATTAGCATTATAATGAAAAACTCACGTAAATACTTTAGAGCTCAACAACAAACATTGGGTGCACTAAACGGACACATTGAAGAAGTTTATAGTGGACACCAATTAATTAAGGTATTTGGGGCTAAAGATACCATCGATAAACCATTTAACGAGAACAATGACGCCCTTGAATCCAGTGCTTATAAGAGCCAGTTCCTATCAGGGTTAATGATGCCTCTAATGGGATTTGTAGGAAATATTTCCTATATCGCAGTATCCGTTATTGGTGGCTTATTAGCCGCAAAAAAAACCCTTAAAATTGGGGATATTATTGCGATGATTCAATATAACAGACGTTTTACTCAACCGATGAGCCAAATAGCTCAAGCGTTAACGCAACTTCAAAGTGCTGCAGCAGCTTCTGAACGTGTCTTTGATTTCTTAAGTGAATCCGAGATGGCTGATGAATCTAATCTAGCTAATGATGTAGAAAATGCCTCCGGTAATGTCACATTTAAAAATGTTCAATTTGGATATGTAAAAGACCAAGTAATCATCAAAAACTTTAGTTTAGATGCTAAAGCCGGTCAAAAGATTGCGATTGTTGGTCCAACTGGCGCAGGTAAGACTACACTGGTGAACCTTTTAATGAAGTTCTATGAAATTGATAATGGAGATATCATCATTGATGGTATGTCTATTCACGATTTAAAACGTGAAGCGGTCCATCAACAATTTGGTATGGTTCTTCAAGACGCTTGGTTATTCAGTGGAACCATTTACGATAACTTACGTTATGGTAATCCTAAGGCGACTAAAGAAGAAGTACAAGAAAAGGCTAAACTAGCGAATATTGACCACTTTATTCAATCATTGCCTGGCGGATATGATCATGTAATCACAGATGAATCTGGTATTTCACAAGGACAAAGACAACTTTTGACCATCGCCCGCGCCATGGTTACTGATGCACCAATGCTTATTCTTGATGAAGCGACTTCAAGCGTAGATACACGTACAGAAGTCTTAATTCAAGAAGCAATGGATAGATTAATGAAAGGCAGAACATCTTTTGTGATTGCCCATAGACTTTCAACGATTAAGAATGCTGATACCATCTTAGTAATGAAAGATGGAGATGTGATTGAATCAGGCAATCATATCGCCTTAATGGATCAAAATGGATTCTATGCGAATCTATATCAATCGCAATTCGAAAGGAAAAACCAATATGCAACCGAATCATAATGATGCAGCAATGGTACCTGTAAATCTAGGTAAACTTATGAAGAAACTTCACAGTTTCGCTGACCCTGTTTTAGAAAAATATGGACTATCTAGAATACATGTTCATTATTTGGTGTTTTTACATGGCTGTCATCAAAACTTAAATGCCAAAGAACTTTCGGACCATTTAGGCGTTGATAAAGCAAACACTTCGCGTGCATTAAATGAGTTGCTCAAAAGAAACCTTGTGTTGAGAACAACAGATGAATCCAAACAACAGATTTTAGAGTTATCAAAAGAGGGGGCAATCATTGCCCAAGAACTCAAAGAAACTAATAAAATGGAGATGGATAAACTCTTAAGTGTCTTAACAACTGAAGAAAGAATCACTTTAAGAGAAATCTTAAGAAAAATCTCACAAACGCTATAAAAAGAGCTCAAGGCATTCCGCCTTGAGCTTTATTTTGATATGGTTCTAAAAGTGAACGTGTGCACTCACACAAGATTCACAGTAGCCATAAACGGTTAAGTCGTGAGAAGTCACTGTGAAATGATGTTTTATAGCGTCTTCTTCAGCTAAACCATGAAAATGACAATCCATTTCATACATCTTATGACAATCGATACAAACCATATAGTGCTTATGGTCTTTACTTGCAAGTTTATAATAGGCAACATTATCTAAAAATGTTTTATCTACTAACCCGTGTTCTTTAAATGAATCTAATGTTCTATACACGGTAGAAAGATTCATAGAACCCATCGGAATATTAGCATAAATCATTTCTGCTGATAAAGGCGTTTTTTGAGATTGTAAGAAACTTAATAATTGTTTGCGTTGTTTAGTCATTTTTAACACGATTACTCACGTCCTTTCAGTTTTGTAAATACATATAATATTAAGAATAAAATGGCATGGAAAACAATAATAGTAGAACCAGCTGGGAATTCTAGGAAGTATGATCCAATGATGCCTAGCACGGTAATTGTAATATTTATGATTATTGAATATAAAAACATTTGCTTAAAACTCTTGGCTAACATGTTTGAAGAAACAGCAGGAAAGATAATGAATGCGCTAATTAACAGTGTACCAATGGTTTTAACCCCAATCACGATTACAGTAGCGGTTAAGATGGCTAGAGCATAGTCGTATATCGCAATCTTAATCCCTGTGAATTTTGCATATTGATCATCTAAAGTTATCGAAATGAGTTTTGAATAACTCTTTACAATAAACCCAATCACCAACACTAACACCGCTAGAGCTAAAATAATATCTGTCCAAGTGGTAGAAAACATTGATCCTACTAGCATCGATTCAACACTGCGGTTGAATCCATCGCTTTTGGAGATTAGTATCAAACCAACTGCAAACGCAGAGGACGAGACTAATCCAATCGCGGTATCGCCCTCTATGAGTTTATTTCTCATAAGTGTTTTGATGAGTATCGCAGATAAAATTGCGAAAGGTAAAGCGAATACAGTGGGTTCACTGGATAATAAAACACCAATGATTATTCCTGTAAAACTAATGTGAGCTAACCCATCGCCGATTAAGCTTTGATTGTTACTAACAAGAAAATTCGAAATCATCGCTGTTGATAAGGCTAAAATGATTCCAATGATAAGTGCCCTTATTACAAAAGGCCAAAGTAGAAACTCAAACATGATGAATGTGTGCCCCTTTCCTGTGTTCTTGGAGCTGATATTGCTCAAAGGTTCCAAAGAACTTTAAACTTTGATCAAGTTCTAAGATTTTGGATCCATGTCTTAAACCATCGCTTAAATCATGAGTAACGTGGATGATGGTCAATCCTTCATCATTAAGTTTTTCTATATAATCGTAAAAGGATTTTCTAAATTTAGGATCTAAAGCAGAAGTGGGTTCATCTAGAATTAGACATTCAGGCTTGGATAAAAGTGCTCTGATAATGTATACCCTTTGTTGCTCACCACCGGAGAGTTTACTCATTTTTTGGTGTTTCAGTTTCTCAATGGACATCATGGATAGTAGAGAATCGATTTCTTGTTCACTAGATTTTTTTAAGTTAGAATGTCTTAATACTTCATAAACGGTAACAGGGAGTTTATTTGCATCACGTAAGTGTTGTGGCAGATAGCCAAAAACCACACTTGCGTGTGTGATTTCTCCTGATGTCGGTTTTTGTAACCCTGTTAATATCTTGATTAAAGTAGTCTTACCTGACCCGTTTGGCCCGATAATGTTTAGGTAATCTCCCTTGTTTACATGGAATGTTAAGTTGTTTAAAACGACTTGATGACCATATTGCACAGAGATGTTTTTGGCTTCAATTAGCATATTATGCCTCCTTGTGGAGTTCAAGAACAATATTATTATAATTGATTTGCCAAAGTTCTAATAAAGATGTTTTAGCTTTATATTGCTCTTTAGATACATTATGCATACTCTCTAGTGGTCTTAATTCAATATCGATACCATATTTTGATTTTAAATCTGACTTGATGGTTTTAGCTAAGGCATCGTTTTCGAACGGATCAAAGTAAACAAAACTCGATTCAGAAGCCTTAATCGCATCAATCATGGATCCGATTTGCTCAATCGTTGGATCGCTGTCCGGGCTGAATGAGTCGGTTAGACTTTGAATATTGAGCCCGTATTCTTCATTTAATGAGGAGAAGACATTGTGACCGATAAAGTAAATTGGTCTTTCTTTGTTTTCAAGTGTGATAAACGATGCCCTAAGTGCTTGGATGTCAGAAATTAACTGGTTAGCATTTTCTGTGTAGTAAGCTTCGTTTTTACTGTCTAATTCAATGATTAGGGGTAAAATCGCTTCTACCATATGAATTTGTTTATGTAATGACACCCAATAGTGAACATCATGCGTTTCCGCGTGGTCATGATCGTGTTCATCCTCGTGGTCATGTTCTTCAGTACCATGAGCTGCTTCATGGGTTTCTTCGGTTAGAACTTCTAAATCAACTACCTTACCTTTGTTGGTGGTATTGATTGCCCATAACTCTAACTCTTTTGAGGTATAGATAAATAGTTTTGAGGATTGAATTAACCCTGTTTGTTTAGGGGTTGGTTCAAATCCATGTGCTTCGACCCCAGGTGGAAGTAGAAGTGTGTAGGTTAAATCTTTGTCACCCACGATGGTTCTCACCATGTCATATTGTGGGTAAAGGGATGTAACAATGTCGTATTTTTGATTGTTACATGCGGATAGTATCACTACAGATACCATCGTGGTTAATACTGCTAATGCTTTTCTCATGCTTTAAAACTCCTTACGTACTTATCATTATACACCCCTTTATTCTAATTGCAAACGATTTGCATTTGCAATCATGAAAACTGTGGTTTTTAAGTTGTAAAGAAGACTATATTATGATATAATATCTAACGTAAAAGCTGAGTGGATTAATTTCCACTCATTTTATTAGTTAAAACTAAGGAGGATTTTATGAACTTAAAACACATCGAAGAGATTATAAAAGGCGTTTTGGACGCTCACGAGTTATCCCTGTTTAGCTTAAGAACTAAAAAGGAATTTGGTGAAAACATTTTAGAAGTCATCGTGGATGGAAAAGATTTATCTAGCGATCATCTTGGGGTCGTAAATGAAACCATTAGTGAAAAACTATCCGAGGATATATTTGACCCTAATTACTATTTGGAAGTTTCTTCGCCTGGGGCAGAGCGTCCACTTAGAAATCTAGAAGAAGTATCCAAGCATATAGGTGCCTATGTGCACATTGTTGCAAACGATATTGATTCAGATGGGTATTTGTTAAGCATCACAGATGAAGTCTTAGAGTTTCAAGTGAACATCAAAGGGCGCTTGAAAAAATTATACATTTCATACAATGACGTGAAATCAATTCGTCTAGCCATTAAGTTTTAGGAGGATTAAATAAATGGTAAGTAAAGAGTTTTTTAGATTGTTAGAAGTAATCGCAGATGAAAGAAATATTCCAGTAGAAATGATTACCGATGCTTTTGTTAAAGGCATGGTCGTCGCATTTAAGAAAAGCAGGGGGCATGCATCTTGTAGAGTAGAATTAAACCCTGAAAAGAATGAAATCATGGTATATGAACAACACTTAGTTGTATCTGATGAGGGGTTTGATTTAGAAGCAGATCCAACATTAAAACAAATGAAGCTTTCAGATGCTAAGAAGATCAAATCAAGAATTAAAGTAGGCGATATCTTAGAAGAGTCGATTAACCCTAAAGAGTTTTCTCAAACAGCGGTTGTAAACTTAAAGAATGTCTTAAATCAACACTTAAAGAGTATTGAAAAAGACAATGTCTATAACTATTTCAAAGAAAGAGAAAAAGAAATGGTTATTGCGAAAGTCATTGGCGAAGATGATGATTATTACCGTCTTGACTTAGGTAAAGAACTCACGACTTTACTTCCAAAAAGAGAAGCACTACCAACTGATAAGTTTGTAGTCGGTGAGTCTATCAAAGTATTTATCGCAAGTGTTGAAATGAAGACTAAAGGGCCTAAAGTATTGGTTACTAGACTTGATAAGAGCCTAGTCAAACGTTTATTTGAAAACCTTATTCCGGAAATCAAAGATGGTACTGTTGAGATTATGGGTATTGCCAGAGATGCAGGTGACCGCACAAAAGTCGGCGTAATGTCAAATGACAAAAACGTAGATGCAATCGGGGCATGTATCGGTGAAAACTCATCTCGTATTAAAGAAATCGTTAGAGCATTATCTGGAGAAAAAGTGGACTTATTCTTATGGAGCACTAACGAAAGAGACTTAATTGCCAACTCCCTACAACCAGCAGAAGTGCTTGCGGTTACCCAAATTAACCCAATTAAACGTACTGCATTGGCAGTTGTTGCGGATGATAAATTGTCTCTAGCAATTGGTAAAGCAGGCCAAAACGTTAAACTTGCCGTTCAAGCTATTAACTGGAAGATTGACATTAAGAGCGCCTCAATGGCTGATGCCGAAGGTATCATTTTTTAAGGAGGAATTCCAATGAAAGAAAAGAAAATTCCAATGCGTACTTGTGTGGTCACTAAAGAACTACGTCCAAAGAAGGAACTGATTCGTGTGGCTGCAACCAAAGAGGGCATAGTAAGCGTGGATTTGAAAGGTAAAGCACCCGGAAGAGGGGCATACCTAATCCTTTCTAAAGAAGTAATTGAAAAAGCTAAAAAGACAAAAGCACTGGATAAAAAACTAGAAGTAACAGTGCCAGATGAAGTATATGAAGCGCTTATGGCGCTAATCCCAAATGCCTAGCCGTATTGGTTTAGCCTTAGTTGCAGGAAAGGCTAAATTAGGGACAGAATTTGCTATTGAAGCAATTCGTAATAAATCTGCAAAACTTGTATTTCTTGCCAACGATGCGGCAGACAATACAAAGAAGAAAGTTCGCGATAAGGCTAAGTTCTATGGGGTCGAAGTCCTAGAGATATTCGACACTGCCACCTTATCCAAAGCAGTCGGGAAATCAAACATAAAAGCACTTGCTATCACAGATCAGGGGTTTAGTAATATGTTTAAAAAATAAAAGGAAGTGATACTATGAAGAAACGTCCTACAACAAAAAAAGACGTTAGAACGTCCAATATCCCTAGAAAAGATGTTAATACATCCAAGGGTAAGACGGTGATTTACAAACCAAATATGAAAGTATCGGAGGTTGCTGAGTCATTAGGCATCTCAAACGCTGAAATCATAAAGAAATTAATGATGCTTGGTGTGATGACTTCAGTCAATCAATCGATTGATAGAGATACCATTGAACTAATTGCGGATGATATGGGCTTCAAAATTCAAGATGAAGTCATTACAGACGTAACTAGATTTGATGAAATGAAATTTGAAGATAAAGAAGAAGATTTAGTAAAACGTGCACCAATCGTAACCGTAATGGGTCACGTAGACCACGGTAAAACAACCCTCCTAGACACCATTAGACACTCAAGAGTTGTCCAAGGTGAAGCAGGTGGAATTACCCAACACATCGGGGCTTACCAAGTAGAAAAAAATGGTGAATTAATTACATTCATTGATACTCCAGGTCACGCCGCTTTCACAGAAATGAGAGCACGTGGTGCTAAAGTTACAGACCTTTGCGTATTAGTAGTAGCTGCAGATGACGGCGTGATGCCTCAAACAGTAGAAGCTTTACAACATGCTCAAGCAGCAGGCGTAAAGATTATTGTTGCAGTTAATAAGATGGATAAACCGTCTGCCAATCCTGAGTTTGTTATGACTGAACTATCTAAACTTGGATTAGTACCAGAAGCATGGGGTGGCGATACACCGTATGTTGAAGTATCAGCGTTAAAGAACAAAGGCATAGATACATTACTTGAAGTCATTCAACTGGTTTCAGAAATTGAAGAGTATAAAGCCAATCCTAATCGTTTAGCCAGTGGTACTGTCATTGAAGCTAGACTAGATAAAGGTAGAGGTGTCGTAGCAACCGTAATCGTTACAAACGGAACATTAAAAGTTGGAGACAACATCGTTGCGGGTAATACTTATGGTAAGGTTAGAACCATGAATGATGACACAAAACGTCGTTTTGATGGAGCTATTCCTTCTCAACCAGTAGAAATCACTGGTCTTTATGATATGCCTCTTGCTGGGGATATCTTTGTTGCGATTGAAGATGAACGTCAAGCGCGTCAAATTGCTGAAGAAAGATTAGCAAGAACCAGAGAAGGCGAACTTCAAAAACAAAAGAAAGCTTCACTAATGTCCATGATGGAACAAGCAGAAGCTGAACAAAAAGAACTCATTCTAATTATTAAAGGAGACACTCAAGGCTCAATCGAAGCATTGAAGGGCTCTTTAGAAAAGATTAACATTGAGGGATTACACGTTAACGTGATCCGTTCATCTGTTGGTGCAATCACTGAATCAGACGTATCGTTAGCAAACGCCTCAAATGCAATCATTATCGGATTCAACGTAAGACCAACCTCAAGTGTACGCGAAACAGCAAAACAACAAGGTGTTGAAATTAGACTTTATAATATTATTTATAAGGCAATTGAAGACATTGAAGCTGCTTTAACAGGTATGTTAGCACCAGAATTTGAAGAAGTTGTAACAGGTCAAGCTGTTGTAAGAAACATATTCAAGATTTCTAAAGTCGGTACAGTTGCCGGTTGTTATGTAACAGATGGCGTTATCGAAAGAAACTCCTTAGTTAGAGTAATTAGAGAAGGTATTGTAGTTTATGAAGGCAAAATGGACACTTTAAAACGTTTTAAAGACGAAGTTAAAGAAGTTAAAGCCGGCTATGAATGTGGTATTTCTATTGAAGGGTATAACGACATTAAGGAAGCAGACATTATCGAAGCATCAATCGAAAAAGAAGTGGAGCGTGTTTAAGTATGTCAAGTCTATCTATTGAAAGATTAAATTCACTTGTTCAACGTGAACTGGCAATCATTGTCAATAAAGAAAATAAGAGCCAAGAAATTAATTACTATAACATCACAGAAGTTAAAATCACAAGAGACTTATCTTATGCGACTGTATACTATACAATCCTTAATGATGACCCTGAAGTCATCAATAAGGCACAAGCCAATCTCGATAAGATTAATAAGCAAATTCGTAAAGAACTTGCGATTAAAGTGAATAACTTAAGAAAAATGCCAGAACTTATCTTTAAATACGATGAAGCTCTAGCCTATGGTAACAAGATCGATAAACTCTTAAAGAGTGTTCAATAATATAGATTAACCACCAATAATTTGGTGGTTTTTTCAAAATCAATTCTGTTTTAATAAATTCAAATAAATTCAAAAAGTGTATTGAAAAATCCAAAAATAGTGTATAATAAGAGTGTAGGAGGGAAACATATGGCTATAGAATGGATTATGCCCAAGGACACTTTGGGAACAGTGACGTTTTATGATTCAAACATCACTTTGAATAAAGTAGCTGCATCCTATTTCGTGGATGCCTATAAAGTAATTGTGGGTATAGATAAAGAAAAAAGACGCGTTGTCATTAAAAATCTAAACAAAGAAGAAGCAATGCGTGGGGATGTTAATAAGAACCACTTACTGGATGTAGCGATTAAAAAGAGTTACGGCAGAATTAGCAGTAAAAAAGTCATAAGCGATATAAGCGTGTTGACTAATTTTGATTTTTTAAACAATAACAACTATAAGTTTCGCGCTAAATGGTCTGGGACCGAGAAACTATTAATAGTTGATTTAGATGAGGAGGTTAAGGCATGAGTCCAAATGAAGTATTAATGATAATTATTTGGTCTGTGGTTCTAGTTGGCACGATTGTAGTGGAACTTGAAACATCTGATCTTGTAACGATTTGGTTTACTATTGGGGCTGTAGCTGCACTGGTTGCTGCTGCGCTTGGTGTATGGATTGTCTATCAATTTGCAATCTTCATTGTTGTTTCACTTGTATTGTTATTTGCCACTAGACCACTTAGTAAACGGTTCATGGATAAAGAGGTTATTAGGACCAATGCAGACCGTATGATTGGCATGCACGGGATTGTAACCACAGAAATACCTTTTGATGGCAAAGGTGAAGTTAAAGTTAATTCTCAAGTTTGGACTGCATTCTCAACTTCAAAAACGCCAATTATTCAAGGCACAAGAGTCGTCATTCTCGACATCGTAGGAAATAAACTTCTTGTCGATGTCTTAAAAGAAGAAATATAAAAAAAAGGAGAGATAAACATGTTTAATGTATTAGCAACAAATCCAGGTACAGTCGTATTAGTTATTTTGTTGATTTTATTAGTTGTCGCACTTTTGGTTGCATTATCAAGTGTCAGAATTGTTAGACAAACTCAATCGATGGTTATTGAAAGACTAGGTCGTTATTACACGACTTGGAATACCGGTATTCACTGGTTAGTCCCATTCTTAGACCGCGTTTCAAAAGTAGTAGTGCTAAAAGAAATCGTTAACGATTATGCACCACAACCGGTTATTACTAAAGATAATGTTACGATTCAAATCGATACAGTTGTCTATTATCAAATTACCGATCCAAAAGCATTTGCTTATGGTGTAGATAACCCTAATAGAGCACTTGAAACATTATCTGCAACAACGTTACGTAATATCATTGGGGCGATTGATTTAGACCAAGCACTTACTAGCCGTGAGTTAATCAATGGTAAAATGCGTATTATTTTGGATGAAGCAACCGATCCATGGGGGATAAAAGTTATCCGTGTCGAGTTAAAGAACATTATTCCACCAAAAGACATTAGAGAAGCCATGGAAAAGCAAATGCGTGCAGAACGTGAAAAACGACAAAGCATTCTGATTGCTGAAGGGGAAAAGCAAAGTGCGATTCTAAAAGCCGAAGGGTTCAAGTTATCACAAATTCTTGAAGCTGAAGCTCAAAAGGAATCTGCAATTCTTCGTGCAACTGGGGAAGCTGAAGCGATTTTACGAGTTCAAGAAGCTACTGCAAAAGGTATCGCAATGATAAAAGATGCTAAAGCAGATCATGCTGTATTAACCATGAAAGGTTATGAAGCAATGGTTGAAGTATCTAAAGGTCAAGCAACTAAGTTGATTATTCCTTCAGAACTACAAGGTTTAGCAAGTATGGTAGCAGCTGGTAAAGAAGTATTCTCTGATTCACCAACTCAAGATAAAAAGTAATCATAAGCAACTTGAACCCCTTCGTCAATATCGATGAAGGGGTTCATTTTCATTTAGGTATCTTTTCTAAAGGATTAACATTTATACCTACTAGACAAAATAATCCTCTATCCATAGAGGTTTATGATATAATTTTAACGTGGTGATCGCATGTTTGCAAAAGTCATTATTGATTTAAAAACTCAAGAAATTGAATCTACCTATGACTACATAGTCCCTTCCAGTATGGTAGGGATTTTAAAAGTTGGCATGCGTGTTTATGTACCTTTTGGTTATCAAAAAAGACTTGGGTTAGTCATTGAACTTACAAAGACTTCTATTGATGCAAACAAAGAGATATTAACAGTTCTAGATATGGCACCAATCGTGAACGATTCCCAGCTTAAACTTATAGACTATATTGAATCGAGATCTTTCGTAAGTAAAGCGATGGCTTTTTCCCTAATTGTGCCTTTAGGACTTCATCTGGATTATCGCAAACAGCTCTTACTAACCGATAAGAGTAATGCATTTTGGACAGAAATGATTGCCAATAAGACAGTCTATCTAGATGAGCTCTCACCGTCATTATTGAAAAAAGTTAAGTCTCAAGTTGAAGAAGGTATGCTTCTTTTAGTAGACACTTATAAAGACCGAAAAAGCATCCAATATGAAAAACAATATAGTGTCAAGAATCATCCGAAAGTATTGACTGAAAAAAGACAACAAATCATTCAGCTAATCAAAAGTGGTATCGATAAAGAATCTAGTTTGCTAGAAGAAGGCATATCTAAAAGTATAATAAATACGCTTTTAGAACAAGGTGTACTTTCATATCATCTTGTTGAAAAAAAGCGAAAGAGTCGCTTATTGTATCAAAAGAAAACTGAGTCCATCATACTGACACAAGAACAAACGAATGCAATTAGTGAAATAAGTAAAAGTATCGGAGAATATAAGCGCTTCTTACTACATGGAGTGGTAAGTTCTGGTAAAACTGAAGTATTTGTTGAAGTTAAGAAGAAACTAGGGAATAAACCTATTTTAATCATTGTTCCAGAAGTAACCCAAGTGTTCCAAATGGCCGCTTACTTTGAGTTATCATTTGAGGATGTTTATATCATTCATTCTAAGCTCTCATCGCAAGAGCGATATGACACTTGGCGTGCAATCAAAGAGAACGATGCGAATGTAATCATCGGGACAAAACAAGCACTATTCTTGCCGTTTAAAGAGCTTGGAGCAATCATAATCGATGAATGTCATGATTCAAATTATATCGAAGCTAATCAACCAAGATATGATTCAAATGAAATTGCCCAAGTGTTATCTAGACAAATGAATTTACCCCTAATTTTATCAACTGCTACCCCAACAATTGTTCAATACTATGATTCACAGATGGGGAAAATGACTTATCTTGGATTAGAAAAATCAATCAGAAACACATTGAGAACTATCCGAATTGTTGACATGAAACAAGAACTATTAAATGGTAATTTATCGATGTTTTCTAATGATCTAAAAAAAGGAATCAACGGGCTTAAACCTAAAGAACAAGCGATGATTCTTGTTAATAGACGAGGCTATGCGAATTTTATGATGTGTAGAGAATGTGGGTTTGTACCAATCTGTGATACATGCTTGACAAACCTAGTCTATCACAAGCAAAAAAACAAACTAATATGTCATCACTGTGGAAAAAACTATCCAGTCAGAAACACTTGTCCTTCCTGTAATTCCAATAAAATCAAACCGGTTGGAACTGGCATTGAACAAGTAGAACAGTCATTTAAAGAAACATTCAATCAAAAGAAAGTCATTCGTTTGGATAGTGATGTCGCTAATAAAACGAAGGCAGAAGAGATGCTCTTCCTATTTAAAGAAAAAGAGTATGATGTTTTGATTGGGACACAACTCATTGCCAAAGGGCATGATTTTGATGTATCACTAAGTGCAGTGATGTTAGCTGAACTTGGGCTTAAACTACCAAGTTATTTGGCAAATGAACACACCTATAACCTCTTGAAACAAATGATTGGCAGAAGTGGACGCTATCAGGATGGCCTTAGCCTAATACAGACGTATAGTCCGAATCATTTTGTATTTGAATCCCTAAGTGAGCCTTACGAAGTGTTTTATACTCAGGAACTTGAAAACAGACGTCTGGGGCATTTCCCCCCTTTTACGAACATGGTTCAAATTAGGTTTGGACATAAGAATGAAGATGAACTAGACGAAACCCTAAACAGAATAAAAAGGGATATCATTAAGACACATTCACAGTATACAGTCTTAGGTCCAAGTGATTCATTCATCCATTATGCAAATGGCTTATTTTATTCTAACTTAACGATTAAAGCACCGAAGCGTTTAGATTTAACGCCAGTATTAAGAAATCTTAAACTAAAATATAAACACTTATTTATTGACATCAATCCTTACGAGGATTTCTTATAGAGGAGGTAATGCTATGAACATAGTATTCATGGGAACCCCAAGTTATGCAGTGCCGTCTTTGGCTTATTTGCACGTAACCTACGGGGTAAAACTGGTTGTGACACAACCTGATAAAAAGATTGGACGTAAAGGTGAGATTGAACACAGTCCAGTTAAAAAGTATGCTCTCGAGCACAATATTCCTGTTTTTCAACCGATTAAAATGAGACAGGATTATCAAACCATATTGGATGTTAAACCTGATTTAATCATTACTGCAGCATATGGGCAAATGATTCCAAATGTTATTTTGGATTCAGCAATCTCATTAAATCTACATGGAAGTCTACTGCCTAAGTACCGTGGAGGCGCACCAGTACAATATGCCATCAAAAACGGAGATACTGTGACTGGCGTTACTTTAATGTACATGGCTCAAAAAATGGATGCTGGCGATATGATTGCTAAAAAAGAAACGGAAATTTTCCCCGAAGATACTACAGAAACCTTAATGAATAAACTGAGTATGCTTGCAAAAGAACTTCTAGAAGAAGAACTAGATAGTGTAATCAAAGGGACAAATAATCGTATTAAGCAAGATGAATCACTGGTTTCTTTTGCATACAATATTAAACCAGAAGAAGAAACTTTAGATTTTAACATGAATTCAGATAGCATAATCAACCATTTAAGATCACTTTTACCTCAACCGGCAGGCTCAATTTTCATTAATAATGTACGGATTAAGGTGTATGAAATGAAAAAAAGTGATATAATTGTAACTGGAAAGCCGGGCGAAATCATTAGCGACAGAAAAGAACTAATTGTCTGCACCGCTGATGGGGCTGTATCTATTACAAAGATTCAACCAGAAAACAAAAAAATTATGGCAACAACTGACTTTTTAAATGGACAAAAAATTTTAAAAAAGGGAGATATATTTAACCAATGAAGAAAAAAGTACTTTTCAGTAGAGAAGAAATGGCACGTCTTTGTGTCGAAGCATTAAAGAGTAGAGGCGTTGAAATTGATGAGATTGCGAAAATTGCATACCAACAACAAGCGCGTTATACGTCCAATATTCGTTTTGAAACTTGTAGGGAGTCGGTCTTGAAGATTTTATCTTTAAGAGATATTTTCCACCATGTTTTACTAGCTGTTGAACTTGATAGAATGGCTGAACAAAAACTATTTAGAGGTCCAATTCAAGACATCATTGAACAAGACCTAGGGTTATTTGGAGTCGATGAAGTTTTAGGCCTTGATGTTGCTAGACTTTATGGTGTTATCGGCATGACAAACTTTGGTGATATTGATGTTAATAAGCACGGTATCGTTTCTAGATTAAACGAAGATGGTAAAAAAGAGGGAATCGTTCATACATTCCTTGATGATATTGTTGGCGCAATAGCAGCGGCAGCTTCAACACGCGTTGCTCAAGTAATCAATGAAGATATTGCCCACGAGGAGCCTCATAAAGCCATTTCATTGTTTGACTAAAAGAATTTTGGAGGACAAGCGTGAAAAAGAAAGACAATTTAACTAAATTTACTAAAAACTTTTTTGCTAGCTTGTTTGGATTCGAATCAGGTATCGATATTACAGATGATGTCATGGTGTTACATCGAAGAAATATAGTTATTAAAAACATTATCTTTCTTTCTAACATCGTTTATTCAATCATATTATTATTTATAGCAAGCGTAAATAAACAGCCAAGTGATTGGCTTTTTCCACTTATATCGTTCCCATTCACATTCTTTCTGAATAATGTGATCAAAAGACTGATATACGGTGAGAGACACGATAAAACCAAGCAAGAAGTCGCGATGTATGTCGAAGCACTATATATGTTTGTTTCATCAATACTGATATACGCAAGGTTATTCGATAACTTTGAGACCGTAGCTTATATATTGATTTATTACTCTGTCGTGGTTATTTCACTTTATCAAAGTAAGAAACTCATCATGTGGACATTTCAAGGCATGTTGGCCGGAATTACGTTCATTCATTTTGTTTTAACTTACAACATTACTTCAACCTACAAAGGGTTAACAATCTTAGAGTTCTTAGATGTATTCTTACCAACAAAAGCTTCTCAAGATTTCTTTTTAAGAATCATTATGTTTTCAATCTTCATGATTGTTATCTATGCCATTGTAGGAATGGGGTCCTATATGCAAGAAGAACGTAAGAAAGAACTAATTAAGCGTAGAGAGGTTCAAGAGAATTTTACCTCTATCGTTAGTGATTTATTCAAAGTGGTTCTTTCTTCTAAAAATGCATTTTTGGACCGTCAACATGTAGATTTAGTTTTTAGAATGAGTGAAAAACTGGCGATTTATTATGGATTACCTTTAGAGGAAGTTGATCAAATTAGACAGTACTCAACCATTCATTTGAGGTACCATGAAGTGGAAGACATTGTCTATAATCTATCTAATGAACAACAATATGAAGCGCTAAATGAATCGACCCTGTTGGGAACTAAGATTGCTAAAAGGCTTCAATTGGCTCAAAAGGCAGAGGATATTTCAAGAGCTCATGTTGAAGGGGTAGCAGACCAGGCATTTGTTAAACGAATGAATTTAATCCAACCATCCGTTCAGTCTCAAGTGATATTGCTTTGTGATTTGTATGTAACAATGAGAAGCAGTAAATCCTATAAAAGACCTTATCCTAACCAAGCCGTTATCAGCCTCTTTGAAAAAAGTTTCTTACACTATTTCGAATATAGCTTGGTCGAAAGGTTTTTAAAATTTAAATCAGAATTTGAAAAAATCTTTAATGATTACTAGTCTTTTTACTTGCTTTAGCTAGATATTTTGTTATAATGAATATGCAAATAAAAAATGAATACTATCTTATTCAGAGCTACGGAGGCCAGTGACCTATGATGTAGCAGCAACCTGCAAAGCAAGGTGCTAACGACGAGGGGACATCCCAACAATGAGAGATCAATAAACTCTTTTCGTTGGAAAGAGTTTTTTTATATATTAAGGAGGAAATATGGAAAAGAAATTATTTACATCAGAATCCGTAACATCAGGACATCCTGATAAGATTTGCGACCGTTTATCGGATGCGATTCTAGACGCGATTCTAACACATGATAAAGACGCAAGAGTAGCTTGCGAAACGACAGTAACGACCGGCTTAGTACTGGTCATGGGTGAAATTACCACCACAACCTATGTTGACATCCAAGAGATTGTCAGAAATACGGTTGCTAAAATCGGCTATAACCGTGGAAAATTCGGCTTTGATGCAGAAAATCTAGCAGTATTGGTCTCAATCAATTCGCAATCTCCAGATATTGCCATGGGGGTAGATGAATATGATGGGCATGAACAAGGTGCTGGCGACCAAGGCTTGATGTTTGGTTTTGCATGTGATGAAACTGAAAACTTCATGCCACTACCAATTGAATTGGCGCATCAACTTGTTAGAAGATTAGATGATGTTAGAAACTCTAATTTAGTCGACTTCTTAAGACCAGATGGTAAATCCCAAGTATCTGTTGAATACGATGAGTTCGATAGACCTTTAAGAGTGGATTCAGTTGTTGTGTCTTCACAACACGCTGATATTCCCATTGAGACGGTAAGAGATGCAATCAAAAAACATGTCATCGATGCTGTAATCCCTAGACATTTAGTCGATGAAAACACTAAATACTATATTAACCCTACTGGTAAATTTGTCGTGGGTGGTCCAAAAGGAGACTCAGGACTAACAGGTCGTAAAATCATTGTGGATACATATGGTGGTTATTCTAGACATGGTGGGGGCGCCTTTTCAGGAAAAGACCCATCTAAAGTGGATAGAAGTGCTTCGTACATGGCAAGATACATTGCTAAAAATATTGTTGCAAGTGGGGTTGCATCCAAATGTGAAGTTCAATTAGCATACGCAATTGGCGTTGCACAACCAGTGTCTATTCGAATTGATACCTTCAATACTGCAAAGGTTAGTGATGACCTAATCATTGAAACAGTTAGAAAACACTTTAGATTGACGCCCAAAGGCATTATTGAGTCTCTTGATTTGAAACGTCCGATCTACGAACAAACTGCCAACTATGGACACATGGGTAGAAGCGATATTGACTTACCATGGGAAAGACTAGATAAAGTTGCTTTCTTTAAAGAATTATTATAAAATAAAGAAAGTAAAAGTTGATTGATTTCGTTTCTTATTTATTTCAATCAGCACTGGAGGATTATATGACTAGTGAAATGATTATCCTAACAGTATTAGGTTCACTGTTAGGATTAGCTTTAATTTGTTTTCTTTGGGTAATTGCAACCACTAACTTATTCAACAAACTCATCGTCAAAGTTGAGGAAGCTGAATCTGGTGTTGATGTTGCTTTAGAACAAAGATATGATGTTCTTGTAAAGCTTTTGGATGTAACAAAAGGCTATGCAAAATATGAAGCGAGCACACTTGAATCGATTGTTTCTTTAAGAAAACCTGTGCAAAACGCACCAATTTCCGAAAAACAATCTTATTCAAATGACTTGTCATCTGCTTTAAATAAACTGAATATCGTTTTGGAACAATACCCAGATTTAAAAGCAAGTCAAAACTATTTGAAGTTACAAGAAGCTAGTGTTGAAGTTGAAGATAACCTTCAAGCTGCTAGACGCGTTTATAATGCGAATGTCTCAACCTATAATCAAAAATTAGTTGTATTTCCTAATTCGGTAATTGCGAATTGGAAGAAATATACAAAGAGAGATTTTTTTGAAGCAGAGCCATCTAAACGTAAAGATGTAGAATTTAATTTATAATAAGAGGTTTATAATAGAGGACTAAAGTGCTTAATAACATTTAGTCCCTTTTATTTTTCTCTTGACGTGCTATTGGATAAGTATGAAGAATAGCTTTACCGAACATAAATTGAGACAGTTACACTATTAATAATGACATTTAAATGAACTTTGATTTATATTTTATGTTAAATCATGGGCTTTTCTTGTATTGAAGCCCTTAATGTTGTATTATTTAATAGAGATAATATAAAAAGAAAGATGTGATCTAATGTTTAAAAAATGGTTTGATTCAGGTCTAAAAGAACTTAAAAAAGCAAGACCTTTAGCGGATAAAATTGATGCACTAGCATCAAATATGGCAGCTTTAAGCGATGATGAGTTAAGAGGTAAGACTGAAGAGTTCAAAAATCGCGTAAAAAATGGCGAGTCACTAGATAGCTTATTAGTTGAAGCTTATGCCGTTGTTAGAGAAGCTTCTAGACGTGTTACGGGCTTATACCCATATTATGTTCAGCTACTAGGGGCAATTGCAATCCATGGTGGTAATATCGCAGAAATGAAAACTGGTGAAGGTAAAACCCTTACCGCTGTCATGCCTGCTTACTTAAATGCTTTGTCAGGAGAAGGCGTTCATATTGTTACAGTCAACGAATACTTAGCCAGACGTGAATCAGATGGGCCAATCGGTGAGATTTACCGCTTTTTAGGACTTACGGTAGGCTTAAACATACGTGAATTGACTTCCGATCAAAAGAAGGAAGCTTATGCGTGTGACATTCTTTATTCAACAAACTCAGAATTAGGGTTTGACTACTTAAGAGACCACATGGTGTTATATGAAAAAGATATGACACAAAAACGTGGTTTAAATTACGCAATCATTGACGAAGTTGACTCCATTTTAATTGATGAAGCGAGAACCCCTTTAATCATTTCTGGTGGCGCCAAACAAAATCATAACTTATATCAAGCTGCAGACCGATTCACTAAGTCATTAAAAGATGAAGATTACTATATTGATATCGAATCTAAATCGATTGAACTTTCAGAATCAGGTATTTCTAAGGCTGAACAAAGCTTTAGAATCGCAAACCTATACGACTTAGATAATGTTGCTTTATTGCATCATATTAACAATGCCTTAAGAGCAAACTACATCATGTTCAGAGATAAGGATTACATGGTTGTAGAGGATGCAGTATTGATCATTGACCAGTTTACAGGTCGTGTATTACCAGGTAGACAGTTTTCGGAAGGACTTCACCAAGCATTAGAAGCCAAAGAAAATGTTGAAATCAAAAAAGAAACGATTACAGTAGCAACTATTACTTACCAAAACTTCTTTAGAATGTATAAGAAACTATCAGGGATGACTGGGACAGCTAAAACCGAAGAAGAAGAATTTAGAGAAATTTATAACATGTACGTCGTTGAAGTCCCAACCAATGAACCGGTTGTCAGAAACGACGCGCCAGACTATTTATTTGTCACTTTAGAAGAAAAATACGAAGCATTGATCAAAGATGTTGAAGAAAGACATAAGAAGGGACAACCAATCCTTCTTGGTACGATTGCCGTAGAAACGTCTGAATTATTATCGAGACTCTTGACAAAAAGAGGTATTAAACATGACGTTCTTAATGCTAAACAACACGAAAGAGAAGCAGATATCATCGCCAGAGCTGGTCAAAAATACTCTGTTACGATTGCGACAAATATGGCCGGTCGTGGTACCGACATTAAACTTGGTGAAGGCGTCGTAGAACTAGGTGGTTTAGCCGTAATTGGATCTGAAAGACATGAATCTAGACGTATTGACAATCAGTTAAGAGGACGCTCTGGACGCCAAGGTGACCCAGGGTACTCAAGATTCTATTTGTCTGCTGAAGATGAACTGTTAATGCGTTTCGGTGGCGAGACTTTTAAACAAAGAATTCAAATGATTTCGAAATTAAACATGGACAAGAAAACTGGTGAAACTCAACCACTTGAAAGTAAAATGTTTAGCAAGTTCGTAAGCAGTGCACAAAAACGTATTGAAGGTCAGAACTATGATGCTCGTAAAAATGTCTTGAAATACGATGACGTATTACGTAAACAAAGAGAAATCATGTATGCTGAACGTACATTCGTTTTAACTAATGATGACATTGAGCCATTTGTACTTAAAGCCATTGATGGACACTTAGAATCTGTCCTAAATTCACACATCGTCAATGTGGGTAGAAATAAATATGATATAGACGATGAAGCCATCATTTCACAACTAGATGGTCAAACATTCAATAGAGGAACCTTACAAAAAGAACAACTAGAGAAGTTAGATGAAACTACTTTAATTCCTTATGTTAAGTCGCTTGCAATGGATGAAATTAACCGTAAGAAATCCATGTTCCCTGAAGAAATCTTTAAAGAGTTCTTGAAGGTCGTAGCCTTACGTGTGATTGATACTCACTGGACTAAACACATTGATGAAATGAGTGAGTTAAGACAGGCTGTATCGTTACAATCCTATGGTCAAGGTAACCCACTTCAAATCTATCAAAACGAAGGCTTTAGAAAGTTTACAGAGATGACGAATGCGATTCAAAAAGACATTGCAACCTTTGTCTTAAGAGCCCAAATCCGTCAAAACAATGAACGCGAAGAAGTCGTAAAAAATGCGAAAACCAATGAAGGTGGAGAACTTAGAAAGAAGCCAGCGAAGGTTAAAATGAATAAATACCAACGCAATATGCCTAATTGGAAGAGATAAGAAAAAAAAGTATGCCTTATGGCATGCTTTTATTTTTTTGAAGTGTCTTTTATGATATACTTTTTATAAGGAAATAGAGTTATAGAAACTCACCTTTTTTAAGGTTATTTATACCGATAGACTAGAATAAAGTTTATGGATTGTATTATGGAGGCATCATGGAAAGATACGAATTAAACAAACACATCGCATCATTTGAAACGCGTTTGGAGGACTTAGAAAAAGCCTTAGACATAGAATCATTAAAAGAATCACTCATTGAGCAAACCAAACAAATGAGTGAACCTGATTTTTGGGATGATGTAAAAAAAGCTCAAAGCATTATTCAAAAAACGAACAATCAGAAAGAAGAACTAGATACCTATCTACGTTTGCTTGAACAACAAGAAACACTAAAAGAATTAGCTTCTGTAACAGATGAACAAACCGAAGACTGGTTAATGATCTCTGAAGAAGTTCACTTATTAGATAAAGAACTGAAAGAATTTGAGACTTTAATCTTATTAGACGGCCCGTACGATGACTTACCAGCGATAATTGAATTGCATCCCGGTGCAGGTGGTACAGAGTCACAGGATTGGTGCGAAATGCTATTTAGAATGTATCAGCGTTATGCGGTAAGAAAGAACTTTAAAGTAGAAGTGCTGGATTATCAATCCGGTGAAGAAGCTGGAATCAAAAGTGTAACGATGAAAATTAAAGGTAGACATGCTTACGGCTATTTAAAGAGTGAGCACGGGGTACATCGCTTAGTGAGAATTTCTCCGTTTGATTCAAACGCTAGAAGACATACATCGTTTGTTTCTTGTGAAGTCATTCCAGAAATTGATCAACGAATCGATGTTAAAATAAATGATGAAGACTTGAAAATCGATGTATATAGAAGCAGTGGTGCTGGTGGACAAAGCGTCAATACCACAGACAGTGCAGTGAGAATTACTCATCTACCTACTAATACAGTGGTTACCTGTCAAAATGAACGCAGTCAGTTGAAGAATAAAGAGACTGCTATGCAGCTTTTAACCTCAAAACTTGCAGCTTTAGAAATCCAAAAACAGATGCAACTGCTTTCGGACATCAAAGGTGAACAAAAAGATATAGGATGGGGTTCTCAAATTAGATCCTATGTTTTCCATCCGTATCAAATGGTTAAAGATCATCGAACTCAGTATGAATCTAGTCAAACCACTCAAGTAATGGATGGCGATATTGATGCATTCATTAATGCATATTTAAAGAAAGGATAATCTTATGAATAAAAAACTAGTATCTGAATTCTTAAACATCGTCTTAGGTGTGATTTTAATGACACTTGGGTTTTACTTTTTCTTACTTCCAGAAGACTTAGTTATCGGAGGGGTTATGGGATTAGCTGTTATATTTCAAACCCATATTAACCCAACCATAATCATCTATATTCTAAACTTGAGTTTATTAATGCTTGGGTTAATCATTTTAGGTAAAAAATTCTTTATTAGAACAGTGTTTGGTTCGGTAGCTTCACCAGTGATATTATCAATAATTCAATTGTTTAAAATCGAAGAAACATTGATTATGAATCAGGTCACTGACTCGAAGTTAATCATCGCTGCACTATCTGGGTCAATACTAGTCGGATTCGGACTAGGGATTGTATTTAGAAATGGTGGAACCACTGGTGGAATGGATATTGTTCAAAATATTTTCCACAAGAAATTTCATTTTCCGTATCAAATGATATTTTATTTCACAGATGGATTGATTGTTGTATTATCTTTTATTGTATTTAAGAATGTGGAATTGTTCATTTATGCGGTCGCATCTGTCTTTTTGACCTCATTGATTGTGGATAATGTTTCCATCAAAGGTAGAGCAAGTCAGACGATGTTCATCATAACCCATAAGCCTGACCTTGTTAAAAAGGCAATATATGATACCGTAGACAGAGGATGTACCCTAATCGATTCAGAGGGTGGATACTCAGGCAACAAGAGTAAGTTGATTATTTGTACAATGAATCAAAGAGAAGTCTACCGTATGCGAAGTGAATTTGACATCGTAGCCCCAGAAGCATTTACATTTATGACAGACACGAAAGAGGCGGTAGGTCGTGGTTTTAGTAAAGACTAAGAAAACCTTATTGTTGGTTATTAGCCTATTGATAGGTTTTTTAAGTGGGTGTAGTGAGATTACCCCTGACTTCATTAAAAGACCAGCAGAATATGAGATTTATTCAATTTTAGATAGGTATTATTACAAAGACTTAGATTTCAAACTCTCGGACGTCACCTCTACAAAAGATATGATTGAACGTCTTAATGATCCTTATACCTATATTTATGAGGCAAATACTCGTTCTATTGAATTTGGTGAGTTCTATCATGGGATTGGTGTTACAATCATTGATACTGAATCAGGGTTACTAGTCACTGAAATAAACCCTTTAGCCAATTTAAAGACCGTTTACCCATTCGACATTATTACAAAAGTGAATGATCAACCTTTAGAAGGATTGTCATTTAACGATAAACAAAACTTATTAATAGGGTCACTTAATGACCTTTTTACCCTTTCAATCCTAAGGGGAGACCAAACCATTGTAACGACAGTGACCATTAAAGAAATCCCACTAAACTCGGTATCATATAAGAATTATGATGGCATCGGATTGATAGATATTAACCGCTTTTCTGGCAATGCAGATGATTTATTTAACACTTATTTAGCCGCACTGGAGTCTGAAGCAATCGAAGGATTGATTATTGACGTAAGAGATAATGGCGGTGGGTATTTGGACTCGGTAGTGAGTATTTTAAACAACTTTATGATTGGTGAAGATGCATTCTTGTCCATGCACCGCGTGTATGATGATCATTATGACAGGTATTTTCCAATAGAAAATGCTGTGCCTAAAACTTATCCAATTGTGGTATTAATGAATGAAAATAGTGCTTCAGCCAGTGAAGTTTTAGCTATTGCAATGAAAGAAAATGGCTCATATCCTCTAATTGGAAATAAGAGCTTTGGTAAAGACGTTTATCAAGTATCCTATTCTGTTGAAAAATCTGGAGAGAATAAGCTCCTGAATATGACACAAGGGTACTGGTTATCACCAAAACTGAATTCAGTCAGTGGTGGGATTTTGCCTGATTATGAAGTAGCAAAACATGAACTCTTCTTATTTAACTATCCAATGTATGTAAAACCTATAGAATTAGGAATGAGTCTTGAATCAGAAGAAGCCTTAGTTTCCTTAATCAACCTTTTAGAAACCAGTTTACCTTCATTTACCCTATCAACCTTTGATGAAGCATTTGAGGTAAAAGTTAGAGCATATCAGGAGCAAAATGACCTATTAGTAACAGGAAAACTCGATTATCAAACCATCTTAAATCTGATTGATCAGTATCAATTGTTAGAGCAAAATTACCTTTATGATCTACAGCTACAATACGCTTTATCTTATATGGTGAATTATGAAAGTTGATCAAGTTAAACGCATACGATATGGGTATGAAATCACTTTAGGTGATCATAAATACAAACTCGAAGATGAAACGCTACTTGAGTTTCATATTAATAAAGGTAAAGAGATTAACGATAAGGATTTATCTAAAATCTTAGAATTTAATGATAAAGCAATCATAAAACGAAAAGCACTACTGTATTTAAAAAGACCTAAGTCAGTCAAAACGTTTAAGACTTACCTAGAAGGGTTAATGGCTGATGAGGCTTTGATTCATGAACTGATTAGTAGTTTTACTAAAATGAAATACCTAGATGACCGTGAATATGCTAAAATGATTATAGATACATACCAAAACAGGTACGGATATAGCCGTATCAAAGACATATTACGGCAAAAGGGTATCCCTTTAGCAATCATTGAATCTCTGCCTAAAACCTCCGATGCCTCACTCGAAGAAAAGATTAAGAAGGCGGTTTTGCTGTCAAAGAAACCGAACTATTCGAAGGCAAAAGAAACCCTTTCAAGACAATTTCTCACAAAGGGATACACTTATGAAGAGATCAACCCTTTGATCGATAAGTATTTAAAAACTAAAATATTTATTCAAGAAAATCATATTAAGAAGGCATTCTTAAAGCTTTATAAGAAATATGAAGATGAACCACTAAAAGTTCAAAAAGATAAAATCAAACAAGCCTTATATCGACAAGGCTTTGATATAGAGCAGATTGATCAATACTTTATAGAAATGGGGAATATGGATGTTTAAGATTACACCAGAAGATGCGTATTTTTACAATGAAGGTAAGCTCTATGATGCTTATCGTATTTTCGGGTCTTTTTTAGTCAAAGATGATAAAGGCTTCGTTACTAAAACAAGATTTACAGTTTACGCACCAAACGCGAGAATGGTTTCCGTGGTTGGTGATTTTAACAACTGGCAAGAAGAAGCACATGTATTATCCAAGATTGATGAAATGGGTATTTGGTCTATCGAAATTCCATGGAATCTAGAATGGGCAAAATACAAATATGTGATCTATACCCCACAAGGTAAGCTTTATAAAGCAGACCCTTATGCAAGATTTGCAGAAAACAGACCAGGAACTGCCTCCAAAGTATATGACTTGGAAGGGTATGAATGGCATGATGACGTATGGATGTTTACAAAAGAAAAGGTGTATGAAAAACCACTCTTAATTTATGAACTACATATGGGATCATGGCGTACAAGATATGGGCAGTTTATTAAGTATAACGAGATTGTTGACCAATTGATCAAACACTTAACTGAACAAAACTTCACCCATGTAGAATTGATGCCAATTTATGAACATCCACTAGATGATTCATGGGGGTATCAAGGCACTGGCTATTATGCTGCAACCTCACGCTATGGCGTTCCTAAAGATTTAATGTACATGATTGATCGTCTTCACCAAGCAGGATTTGGTGTCATTATGGACTGGGTTCCAGGTCATATTTGTAAAGACCCTCATGGATTATACTTCTTTGATGGTACACCACTATATGAACACAATGAAACCTGGAAACGTGAGAATGAGGTTTGGGGCACAGCGAACTTAGACTTGGCTAAAGGCCATACAAGAAGTTTCTTATTATCGAACGCGCTATATTGGATGGAGTATTTCCATGTAGATGGCTTTAGAGTAGATGCCGTGTCTAACTTACTCTATTTCTTAGGAGATTCAAGAAACGGCGTCGATGAAGGCGCCAAAGGCTTCTTAAGACTAGCCTCAGAAGTATTATTTAAGAAAGATGACCGCGTGTTATTCATGGCAGAGGATTCAACTGCATTTGAAGGGGTCACCAGACCTGTGGATATGGGTGGAATCGGCTTTAATTATAAATGGAACATGGGGTTCATGAATGACGTATTAAGGTATTTTAAACGTGAACCAATCCATCGTAAATGGCATCACCATGATATTACGTTTGGTTTGACTTATGCATTCTCAGAACAGTTTGTCTTACCTTTTTCACATGATGAAGTCGTACATGGAAAAGGCACACTATTAACTAGAATGCCTGGTGATTATTGGCAGAAGTTCGCTAACTACCGCTTATTAATGGGATTATACATTACACATCCAGGTAAGAAACTCTTATTTATGGGTCAAGAATTTGCACATTTTCAAGAGTGGAGCGTTCATCGCCAATTAGACTGGAATTTATTTGAATTCCAATCACATGATAAAGCCAATCACTTCGTTAGAGATCTATTTGGCCTTTATAAAACAGAACGTGCACTATACGAAACCGATCACGATAAAGAAGGATTCGAATGGATTGATTCAACCAATGCCGAACAAAGCATCTATAGTTTTATAAGGTATTCCAAAGACAAACATGAACATCTTGTCGTGGTTTTAAACATGACACCAGTTGTTTATCACAACTTTGAAATAGGGGTCCCAGAAAAGGGATCATATGTAGAAATCATGAACAGTGACTTTGTCAAATATGGCGGTTCTGACCAATATAATGGACTTTTATTAGAAGCGTTTGATGAACCTAGACACAACAGGCCACATCACATTAAAATCACACTGGGGCCATTAACCGCTGTTATTTTGAAATTCAAGAGATAAAATGTAATCGTTTGCAATCATAAGGCGCCCAATTAACGGGTGCCTTTATGTTATAATTTGTATGAACAAACATGAAGGAGAATACCAATGACAAATATTTTTACAAATGCTAAAACATTTGAACAAGCATTCGTGACACAACTCGAAAATACGTATGCCATTGATTTTAAAGATTCTAATGCTTATCAACAATATCTTGCGTTAGGAACATTATTAAAAGAACATATTTCCACAGATTGGAAAAATACCAATAAAATTGAGGCTGACAAGCGTCAAGTATATTACTTTTCGATGGAATTCTTAATGGGAAGAATGATCACAAATAACTTAATGAACGCTGGCGTTTATGATGTTGTTAAAGAGGCATTCACCAATTTAGGATTAGACATTAATGAAATTGAACATAAAGAAACCGATGCCGGATTAGGAAATGGTGGTTTAGGCCGTCTAGCCGCATGTTTCATGGACAGTGTGGCTGCACTTGCACTACCAGTACATGGAAACTGTATCCGATACCGTTATGGGTTCTTTAAACAAAAGATTGAAAATGGCTACCAAGTTGAATACCCAGACAGATGGTTAAAAGACATTCACGTGTGGGAAGTTAGAAGAGATGAAGAAGCGATAGATATTCCATTTTATGGACATATCGAACTTCATGTCGATGAAAAAGGCAAGCTAACGGTTTATCATAAAAATGCTGAATACGTTAAGGCAGTTCCATATGATGTGCCTATCATCGGTTATAAGAATGAAGTTGTTAACACATTAAGACTATGGAGTGCTGAACCTAGTGATCGTTATGAAAACCAAGGTGGGACATTCGAATACCATAAGAAATTAAGACAAATCTCAGAAATGCTTTATCCAAACGATGAAACAGACGAAGGAAAAATCTTACGTCTTAAACAACAATACTTATTCTCATCCGCTGGGGTTAATGCGATTATTAGAAAACATAAGAAGTTATACGGAACACTAGAAAACTTAAGTGAAAAGGCAGTATTCCACATTAACGATACTCACCCAACCTTAATCATTCCTGAATTAATGCGTATTTTAGTGGATGAAGAAAACATGGAATGGGAAAAAGCATGGGAAATCACTAGACATTGTGTTGCCTATACTAACCATACCATTTTATCTGAAGCCCTTGAAAAATGGCCAATTCGCTTATTACAACCTTTATTACCAAGAATTTACACCATTACGGAAGAAATTAACCGTCGTTTTGAACTAGAGTTGAAAGCTAAGTTTGGTGATTACGCTAAACAAGTAGAAGAAATGTGCATCATTAAAAATGGAATGATTCATATGGCCAATCTAGCGATTGTTGGGTCATTCTCAGTTAACGGGGTTGCTCAACTTCACACAGATATCTTAAAAGGTATCGAAATGAAGACATTTAACGATTACTATCCAAACAAGTTTAACAACAAAACAAACGGTATTACACATCGTAGATGGGTATTACAATCCAATCCAGAGCTTGTTTCTATCTTAAAGGACACAATCGGAGAAGGTTGGATTAAAGATACTACAAAACTTGAGGGTTTATTGAAGTTTGTAGATGACAAGAGTATTCAAAAACGTTATGATGAAATGAAACTAGCTAGAAAACAAGCTTTGGCTAAGAAGATTTTCAAAGAACAAGGCGTTGAACTAGACCCAACTTCGATCTTTGATATCCAAGTTAAGCGTCTACATGAATACAAACGTCAATTAATGAATGCATTACATATCATGCATATCTATAATGAACTCAAAACAAATCCAGAAGTTAGAAACCACTTCCACCCACATAGTTTTATCTTTGGTGCTAAAGCCGCTCCGACGTATTATTTTGCGAAGAAAGTTATCAAACTAATTAATACAATTGCTGATAAAGTAAATAATGATCCAGATACGAATAAGTTCTTAAAAGTTGTCTTCGTTGAAGATTATAATGTTACTTATGCAGAAACAATTATGCCAGCTGCTGACTTATCTGAACAAATCTCAACTGCTTCAAAAGAAGCATCAGGAACAGGTAACATGAAGTTCATGATGAATGGTGCAATCACCATTGGTACCCTAGATGGAGCGAACGTAGAAATTGCTGAATTAGTAGGCAATGATAACATCGTCATTTTCGGTATGAATGCAGAAGAAGTCACTTCATTAATGGCATCACATTCGTATAACCCATATGATTTATACGAAAAAGATCCGCACATCAAACGCATTTTAGACCAATTAACAAACGGTTTCTTCGACAATGTACCTAACCACGAGTTTGAAGAAATCAGAAGAAATCTATTAGAACGCGATACGTATTTCGTATTAAAAGATTTCCGTTCATACGTTATGGCACAAGCTAAGGCGAATAAGATGTATCAAAACCGTTCTGAGTGGTTGAAGAAATCCATCATTAACACAGCTAAATCCGGATTCTTCTCAACCGATAGAACGATGGAAGAATACAACAGAGACATCTGGCACTTAGAAAAAATCAAATAATTACATTAAAGACACTTTGAACTTATTTCAAGGTGTTTTTTCTTACAAAAAAGAGCGATTATTCGCTCTTTAAGAATGTTTTTAAGTATTCGATAACGCCGTTTTCTGCATTGGTTAAAGGGGTAATATCGTCCGCGATTCTTTTTACTTCCTCTTGACCGTTTTTCATTGCAACCCCGTGGTTAACCAGTTCTAACATATCAATGTCATTCGCGCCATCACCAAAAGCAATCACTGACTCTGGATCGATACCAAAGTGTTGTCTTACCAGTTCTAGTGCTTCAGATTTTGAGGTTCGTTTTTGGTAAACTTCAAATATTGCATTTTTGGCATCTGAACCCCAATCGCGGTACATCAATAAGCCTTCTGTGTTGTTTTCAATAAATGTTTGAAAGGCTTCTTTGAACTTCGCACTGACGATAAACATCATCCCTGAAGGTTCAGGTAACCCTGGTTTCGTAAACTCACCTTCAACGAAGAAAGTATCTTCATTTTGATGGTACAACCAATTTAAACGTTCAGTAGGTTTATACACATATAAGCCATTATCAACACTGTAGAAAGCTGTCACGATATGTTCTAAAGCGTATGAAAACAGTTTATCGACAATGCGCTTTGGAATTCTCACCGCAATCTTCTTGAAGGAAGGATCCACTGGATTTTCAATGGCACCACCATTATCAGTAATAATTGGGGTATCTAATCCAAGTTCAGTGTAATAGTTATAGCACCCTCTAAAAGGTCTCCCGGTTGCAATCACTATCTTATGACCTAAAGCTTTTAACTCTTTCATGTAAGCAATGGTTTCTTTTGATAACTCACTTTTTTCATTGAGTAACGTGCCGTCTAAGTCGCACGCAATTAAGTACTTTTTCATTTAATCACCAAATCTATTATCGCATAATTATTATAAAAATGAAATAGAACGCTGTTGTTATCAAAGATAAGCCTTTATATTTAATTTCATTTAATGGTATAATGAACAAAGAAAGGTGGCGATTGTTTGAACATAAATAGTTTCTTTGAATTTAAGTTTGACATTGGTTATTTATTTGTGTTCTTATCAGGAATAGTATTTGGATTTCTGGTACTCGTTCTTTTGTACTTATATACACTATTAAAGACAATGCAATCCAAACGCTTTTACCGTAAAGCGGTTGAACCAGATATAGACGAAGAAGAGATTAAACTCTTAATAAAAGATGCCCAATCCTTATTTAAAGACAAAAAGGCACGCGATGAAAATGGGTTGTTTTTACACCTAAAAATGATTTCAACTGACCTAGCAAAAGACATTGCAACCAAGTTCTATCCGAATAGTAAATACCCATTATTGGAACTTACAATCGATGAGACTTTATTGCTTGGACATTATATTACTGATAGAGTAGATAAGATTATGAATGATTCAAGAATCTTGAAACTCTTAAGAAGAAGAACGCTCGCAAACTTAATGCAAATCTATTCTGTTAAGGCAACGGTTGAGGAATCTGCCATTGTTCAAACAGAGAAAAAATATAAAATTAGAAAACGTATTAGCGATATATTTAATGTCATTAACTTTGCAAGACCAGCCTATTGGATTAAAAAAATTACAGTAGACCAAATCACTCAACAATTCATCAACCGCATTTGTTTAGCGATTATTGGGATTGTTGGAGAGGAAACATATAAGATTTACAGCAAGAACGTCTTTGCAGTCGAAAAAACAATCGACGCTGGCGTTGAGAGCATATATGATGAGATTCGTGAAGAATCATCAATAGTAGAGGGTGAAGACCATGAGTCTATTTAATCGAAAACCAATTGAAATTATTCAAAGAAAAGATCAAACAGACTTTCAAATTCCACAATTTGTTAAGATAGAAGGCTTGAAAAAAGACGGGTTAAAGAAATTCAAAACGACTGAATTTATCTCGCCTATTTTTGGTCTATCTGTTAAAGACGAGACTGTAGCACCATTTATTGCTCGCAACACAGGAGACATTCGTAAACGTTATGATGCGTTTAGAAATAACCCAATGACTAATTTGGGTGAATACGCTGAGTTTAAGTCTATTATCGTTAAGAACCAAGATCGCAAACGAATCTTTGGTGAAGATGCGATTGTTGAAACCAAACGTAAATACGAAGATCCAAGAACTAAAGAAGTTGAACTTGAAGTACCGTTTGTTAAAAAGAAAGCGGTTGAGTCCTTCCAAGACTTACCTAAATCTGTGGAAACTTTTAGACCTGAGAAAGTGGTTGTTTCCGATTTTAATTTTGAAGAACCTGTAACTGAAGTGGTTGAGCAACCTAAAGTCGAAACGTTTAGGAAAACAGATAATCTCTTTAATCGTTTTGAAAAAGAACCTAACCCATTTACGGATGATGAGTTTGTATTTGAAAGACCAAAACCTCAAGCTGAAATTGAAACAGTTAAAAAAGAGTTCATCAAAGAACCTAGTAAACCAACGATTGTATTCAAGAAAGAAAAACCTTATATATACCCATCTGTATCGATGTTCTCTAAAGTCAATCGTGATCAAAATGCCAGACCAGAATGGTTGATTAAACAAGAAGAGGTTGTCAATGAAACCTTAATGCAGTTTAATGTTCCAGGTAAAGTTAAAAACATTACCAAAGGGCCTACCGTAACCCGTCATGAGATTGAACTCGAACCAGGGGTAAACGTTAAAGAAGTGGGTAGAATCAAAGATAATCTTATGATGAACCTTGCAGCTAAATCTTTACGTATTGAAGCACCAATTCCAGGTAAACCATATGTGGGATTAGAAATTCCTAACGTTGTCCCTGAAATGGTTGCTTTTGGTAATGTAATTGATGATAAGGAATTTTTGGAAGACAAATCCCATCCACTTAAGATTGCTTTAGGTGTGGATATTGATGGTAAAAACATTTACGCTGATATCGCCAAGATGCCTCACGGATTAATCGCCGGTGCAACCAACAGTGGTAAGAGCGTCTGTGTTAATACAATCATCGTCTCTCTACTTATGAAGAATAGTCCTGATGACGTTAAGTTCATCTTAATTGATCCTAAGATGGTTGAACTAACTCTTTATAACGACTTGCCTCACCTAGTGACGCCAGTCATCAACGATCCTAAAATGGCTTCTACAGCCCTCTCTTGGGCAGTAGAAGAAATGGACAGACGTTTCATGACTTTTTCTACCAATCGTGTAAAAGACATCAATGGATTCAATGAGAAAGCCAAGCTAGATCCTGAACTGACAAAGATGCCTTTCATCATTATTGTGATTGATGAATTAGCTGACTTAATGATGGTTTCTGCTAATGATGTTGAAGAAGCTATCCAACGTCTGACTCAAAAAGCAAGAGCTGCTGGTATTCACGTATTAGTAGCAACCCAAAGACCAACAACCGACGTTGTCAAAGGGACCATTAAAGCGAATATCCCAACCAGAATCGCCTTTAGAGTGGCTTCATTCGTGGATTCCAACGTTATTTTAGATGGTGCCGGTGCAGAAACACTTCTCGGTAAAGGGGATATGCTTCTAAAAGAAACAGAAAGACCTGTGCGTCTTCAAGGCGCTTTTGTAAGAGATTCTGAAATCGAAAAGATTACAGATTTTATTCGCGCTCAAATGGGACCTGATTACTTATTTGATCATGAATCATTAAGAACGTATAGTGTTAAGAAAGACACACAAGCTTCGGATGATTTATTATATCCAGTCGCACAGTATGTCGTAAGAGAAAACAGTGCATCGATTAACAGTATTCAAAAAGAATTCTCAATTGGTTTTAATCGTGCACAACGTATTGTAGAATTATTAGAAGAAATGAATGTTGTCTCTAAGAATGAGGGAACAAAACCTCGCCAGGTGTTAGTGACAATGGCAGAATTGGAAAATATGTTATGAAAATAAAAGATATTATTACCGCATTAGAAACAGGAGAAAATCAAGAATTAGCACTTAAAAGCCTAAAACAAAAAAGGCTTTTTAAGTGGTTATCTTTAGCGATTGTTAGCGCAATCGTCACTGGCCTTAGTTTAGTATATCTTGTAAGAGGTGAAAGAACCTTCTCCTCACAAAATCAAAAGATTTTATTGGTGATTCTAAGTGGACTATTACTTTTAGCATCCATAACTTGTGTTACGTTACTAGATAAAGAAAAAGCCAATTTAAAGACCTCATATAGCCGTTTTAAGTTTGCTGATTTATTTACTTTTATCGCTATTAGTGTCCTAATTATTTTTCACGTCACCACCTATTATTTTGTCACAGCAGAAGTCAATCAATCTTCTATGCATCCAACCCTGAATGATAGCGACCGCTTAATCGTATTTCAGTTTGACTATACCCCACATCGCAATGACATCGCCGTAATTTATATGAACGAGGAAAATTATGAAGGCGGGGATAACACCCATTATGTTAAGCGAGTTGTTGGGCTACCTGGTGACACCATCACAATTAACGGGGCAAATGACTTAATTATCAATGGCACAGTCGTTCAAAATGTTCCTAACAACTATGCGACTGCATTATTAGAAATCATTACATCGATGGAAGAACAAATTATCCCTGAAGGGTATTACTTTGTACTAGGAGATAACACTGCTAACTCACATGATTCAAGAACCATTGGGTTTATCCATGAAGAAGACATATTGGCAAAAGTAATTTTTAGGTTCTATCCAGATTTCGGAGGTGTCAAATGAAACAAGTACAGTGGTTTCCAGGACACATGGTCAAAGCCTTAAGAGAAATTAAGGCCAATTTAAAACTAGTTGATATCGTATTCATTTTAGTTGATGCAAGACTTCCAGAATCGTCAATGAATCCTAAAATTCTAGAAATTATCGAAAAGAAACCAGCTCTAATCCTATTTAATAAGTCAAGTTTAGCAGATCAAAAAGAACTGGATAAATGGTTGAGCTTTTATGCAAACAAAGGATTGGTTGGATTAAAGATTGACGCGATTACGGGGAAAAACATTCAAAAACTTCGCCAAACTACCGATTTGATTCTGAAAGATAAAATCGAAAAAGAGCGCAGTAAAGGCATTTTACCTCGAGCGATTAGGACGATGATTATTGGAATTCCTAATGTGGGGAAATCCACTTTAATTAATACATTATCCAAACGTAAAGCAACTAAGACGGGCAACCTACCTGGCGTTACCAAATCTCAACAGTGGGTTAAAATCAGCAATGACTTTGAACTACTAGATACCCCAGGGGTATTGTGGCCTAAATTTGATGATGAAAAAACAGGCTATCACTTAGCATTAAGTGGTGCAATTAAAGATACGATTTTACCTTCAGATGCGGTTTGTTTATACGCTCACAATTTCTTAAAGACTTATTACCTTGAAGCTTATAAAGCAAGATACAATTTAACAGATGTGGATGATTTCGTTCAAACACTGGATGCAATCGGTAGAAAACGTGGGGCCTTAATGAAAGGCAACGAGGTTAACTACGATTTAGTCTATGATCTATTGCTTAAAGATTTGAGAGAAGGTCAATTTGGAGGGGTTACTTTTGACAGATTTCAATCTATATGAGTATGAAGAATCCCTTTATCAACAAGGGGTTACTTATATTGCTGGTACCGATGAAGCTGGCAGGGGCCCACTGGCTGGTCCAGTAGTCGCCTGTGCAGTCATCTTAAAAAAAGGTGAACGAATTATTGGTGTTGACGATTCTAAGAAATTAACCGATAAAAAAAGACGTGCGTTAATTCCTGAGATTAAGAAAAAATCCTTAGCAATTGGGATTGCCGTTGTCTCTCCTCAAGAAATTGATCTTATTAATATATATAGGGCTTCAAAAGAAGCAATGATATCAGCAATTAAAAGTCTTGAAATCAAACCAGACTACATTCTTGCAGATGCAATGATGCTTGAAGAAGAGTTAATGATTCCTACCTTATCTATCATAAAAGGCGATCAAAAGAGTGCTTCGATTGCAGCCGCATCCATCATCGCGAAAGTGACCCGAGATGATTACATGATTATGATGGACGAATACTACCCTCAGTATGGGTTTAAAAAACACATGGGGTATCCGACCAAATCACACATTGAAGCTATTCATAAACACGGCATTACGCCAATTCATCGTAAGAGTTACGAACCGATTAAATCACTATTACTAAATAACAAACTCACAAAATAAAAAAACCTCTTGAAATCATTTAGGCATCATAACCTGAATTCAAGAGGTTTTTTATTGTGAAAATACGCCTTATATAAATAAAGGAAAAATGGGGAAAAAAACATATATATTATATAAGAATATATATTAAAAGCCTTCGTGACTTTTAACTTGACATGCGAAAACTCGATATATATAATTATAGAAAGTGAAAGAAGTGGATTAAATGAAAACTGTTATCATTGTAGAATCACCAGCTAAAACACGTACCATCCAACAATATTTAGGAGACTCTTATATTGTCGATGCTTCAGTAGGTCACATTAGAGAACTTAGTAAGCAAGGTAAAGGTGGTTTAGGGGTAGATGTAGAAAACGGATTTAAAGCTACCTATAAAGTAGACAAAAAACACCAAACAATCGTTAAGGAATTAATCAAAAAGACCAAAGGCAACAAAGTATTGCTTGCAACCGACCCGGATAGAGAAGGGGAAGCTATTGCATGGCACTTAGCAGATGTATTAGGACTGGATTTAGAAGATAAAAACCGAATCACTTTTAATGAAGTTACCAAACAAGCGGTTACTGAGGCAATTCAGAACCCAACTACCATCAATATGAACCTTGTGAAATCACAAGAAACAAGACGTATTTTGGACCGTATCATTGGCTTTAAGTTATCGCCACTGCTTCAAAGAAAAATAAAGTCCAAATCTGCAGGTAGAGTTCAAAGTGTTGCACTCAAAATGATTGTAGATTTAGAAAAAGAAATAGAAGCTTTTATTCCGGAACCTTATTATTTATTAAAGGCTGTGTTTCCTAAATTTATTGCAGAACACTCATTAAATAAGAATAAAGGCATTTCAAGTGAGGCAAAACTTAATGAAATCTTATCCCACATCGATGGGCCTTTTACTGTCGATGAAGTGATTTATCGTAAGAGAACACGTCCAGCAGGGCTACCATATGTAACTTCAACTTTCCAACAAGATGGCATTAACCGCCTTGGAATGTCCGCCTCACAAGTGATGAAACACGCTCAAGACTTATATGAAGGTATCGAAATCAATAAAGAGATCACAGGGTTAATCACCTATATGAGAACCGACTCAAACCGTTTAAACGTGCAATTTGTCAATGATACAATGAAGTTTATTGAGAAAGAATATGGCAAAGAATACGTCGGTAAAGTCAAATTTAAACAAAAAGAAAACGCTCAAGACGCGCATGAAGCCATTAGACCAACATCCATAGAAAGAACACCTGAATCACTTAAATCATACTTGTCAGATGCGCAATATAAAGTCTATGAATTAATCTACAAGCGTACGATTCAATCATTGATGGCCGATGCCATTTATGATGAACAACAAATTGTTCTATCTAACCATGGTGAGACTTTCACTTATGGTGGATCTAAACTCCATTTCCTTGGATATCATAAAGCAACCCCTGACTACAAAGAAAAACTAGATACGTTCATTGAAATTGAACCTAATACAGAGATTACCGCAGTATCTCTTGATCATGAACTTCTTTATACTAAGCCAAAAGCCAGATACACAGAAGCGACCCTTATTAAAGATTTAGAAGAGTTTGGTATTGGTAGACCTTCCACGTATGCTGAAACCAACCGTACATTATTAGCAAGAAAATATGTTGAGAAAAAACAAAAAGCACTTGTTCCAACCGACCAAGGCAAACTAACCTCAGAACAATTGGATTTATTCTTCTCTAGTGTAATTAATACAAGTTATACTAAGAAGATGGAAGAAGTATTGGATGAAATATCCATGGGAGAATACAAGAGCGATGAGTTCTTACAAGAGTTTTATCACAAATTCATTAAGATGGTTGATAAAGCCGATTCAGAAATGATCAAAGCACAACCTACCCTTGCCGGTAAAGACTGTCCACTTTGCGGGGCACCGCTTGTAATTCGTCAATGGAAAAAAGGCGAATTCATTGGATGTTCTAATTTCCCTAAATGTAAACACACAGAAAATATTGAAGTTAAAGGCACCGAACTAGAATAATAGTCGGTGTTTTTTCTATCTAGACAATACCTAATTGTGTAGATAAGACGTATCTTTTGATTTTTCATACGTGTAAAACTATAATTAAGTTATATAGGAGGCTTTTCATGAAAACATTTAAACACTCACCAATTACTGTATTAGGTACAGTTAAAAAAACACACGAAGTTGCACCGAACTTTAGCGCACTAAACACAAACTTAGAAATGGTTTCTTTAGATTCATTCAAACAAAAATACGTTGTTTTAAACGTGGTACCATCTTTGGATACTGGGGTATGTTCACTTCAAACGAGAACCATTAATGAACAACTTGCTTCATATAAAGATATGGTTGTCCTAACCATTTCAAACGACTTACCATTTGCTCAAAAGAGATGGTGTGGGGCAGAAGGGTTAGACAATATCATCACATTATCTGACCACAGAAACCTAGATTTCGCGATGAAATATGGGGTATTAATCGAAGAACTAAGATTGCTTGCAAGAAGTGTATTCGTACTAAATGAGAAAAGAGAAATTGTTTACTTAGAGTATCTAGACGAAATGAGTGAACATCCAAATTATGAGAATCTTTTCAATTTCTTAAACAATTTGAAGTAAAATGAAACAGGGCAATAGGATTTGCCCTTTTTTTGACTTCAGTAGTATTAAAATAGCCCCTTTATGTTATAATATTTTTTAGGAGTTGAGCGTATGGGATTTTTTAAAAATTTATTTTCTAAAAAGAAAAACGAAAAATACACTTTAGGTCTACACAAGTCTAGAGAAACCCTTGGTAGCCTAAGAAAACTATTACAATCTAACCCA
The DNA here is from genome assembly GCF_016907055.1 of Paracholeplasma morum. Lineage (NCBI taxonomy): Bacteria > Bacillati > Mycoplasmatota > Mollicutes > Acholeplasmatales > Acholeplasmataceae > Paracholeplasma > Paracholeplasma morum. Next base: position 11,647 of record NZ_JAFBBG010000006.1, on the reverse strand, counting down.
ACCATAGATGAAGATTTTTTCATGGAGTTGGAAGAAATATTTATCCAAGCTGATATTGGGGTAGAAACCGTCTTAGACTTTATGGATACCTTAAGAAAAGTTATTAAAACCAAACAAATCGTTGAACCTAAGGATCTTGAAGAAACTATCGTAGACGAGCTTTTTAATGTTTACTTACAAGATGAAATTGTGATCGCTGATTTAAACTATGAACCAGGCGAACTAAACGTTTATTTATTTGTTGGGGTTAATGGGGTAGGTAAGACAACTTCCATTGGTAAATTGGCTTATCAACTCAAAAACGATAAGAAGAAAGTATTGGTTGTTGCCGGTGACACCTTTAGAGCTGGTGCGATTGAACAACTTAATGTTTGGGCAAAACGTGCAGGGGTGGATTTTTTTGGTAAAGCCCCAGGAACAGATCCTTCTAGTGTTATATATGATGCACTGGTTAAAGCTAAAAAGGAACACTATGATGTGGTGTTATGTGATACAGCAGGACGCCTTCAAAACAAAACCAACTTAATGGCTGAACTTTCAAAAATGCGAAGAGTCATTGAAAGAGAAGTTTCTGGTGGACCAAAAGAAACATTACTAGTTATTGATGCAACCACAGGTCAAAACGGATTAAAACAAGCAGAAGTATTTAATGAATCTACTCAGGTTACTGGGGTTATTTTAACTAAGCTTGACGGGTCTGCTAAAGGTGGAATTGTACTAGCGATTAGACATTTATATAAACTACCAATCAAATACGTTGGTTTAGGTGAAAAAATAGAAGACTTAGTACTCTTTGATATCGAAGATTACATATATGGGTTATTCAGAGATTTCTTCGGAGACTAACATGGATACACTTGATAAGAATGAACGATTAAACCAATTGTTCCAACTATATGGGTGCCTCCTAACCGAAAAACAAAGAGATTACTTTGTCGCATACTATGTGAATGACTACTCTTTTGCTGAAATTGCAGAAGACTATCAAGTCAGTAGAAATGCAGTGTTTGATCAACTGAAGAAAGCAAGCGAACACTTAGAAAACTATGAAATAACCTTAAAACTATTAGAGAAAAAACAACTCAGAATGAAACTGATTGAGAACTATCTAGAATCACACGATGAATCATGGATACTTAAACTTAGAGAAATGGATGATAATTAATGGCATTTGACAGCTTAAGCAGTCGCCTGCAGATGGCTATGCGCCGTATCACAGGCAAAGGAAAACTTAATGAAACAGACATCGATGAGATGATGAGAGAAGTTAGACTCTCCTTATTAGAAGCCGATGTTAACTTAAAAGTAATTAGACAATTTACCAACAATGTTAAAGAAAAAGCACTGGGTCAAAAAATACTATCTGGGTTAAATCCTGGGCAACAAGTCGTTAAAATCGTATTTGACGAACTCAAACGTATTATGGGAGATGAAACAGAAGGTATTTCATATAAAGTCAATGGAATGACCGTTATTATGACCGTTGGGTTACAAGGGTCAGGGAAAACCACTGCCATTGGTAAAATGGGTGCTTTCATTCGTAAAACTGAGAAGAAAAAAGTGATGTTTATTGCTGCTGACATATACCGTCCAGCCGCGATTGACCAATTGGTAACACTAGGTAAACAATTGGATATATTTGTTTATGAAGAAGGTTTAATCAAGGCTCAAACTATTGTTAAAAACGGGTTAAAACATGCTCAAGCCAATCAGTTCGATGTCGTTATTATCGATACTGCAGGTAGACTCAATATCGATAAAGAAATGATGCAAGAACTCATCGATGTCAAAGAAATTGCCAAACCAGATGAAATCTTACTAACTGTGGATGCGATGACTGGCCAAGTCGCAGCGAGTGTTGCTCAAAGCTTCCATGAACAGCTAAATACAACCGGTGCCATCATAACCAAACTGGATGGGGATACCCGTGGGGGTGCCGCCTTATCCATTAGAGAAATCTCACAAATTCCGATTAAGTTTGCCTCAAACGGTGAAAAGATGGATGCCTTTGAAGTCTTCCACCCTGAACGTATGGCAAGCCGTATTTTGGGTATGGGAGATATGCTTACCTTAATTGAATCCGCAACCCAAAACATCGATGAAGATGAAGCCATGGGAATGATGGAAAAACTCATGAGTGGTACTTACAACTATAACGATTTACTCAAACAGTTTAAGATGATTAAACGCATGGGTAGCATTTCTAAAATCTTAGGATTTATCCCAGGAATGGGCAAATATAAAGAAGCCATCAATAATGTCGATGACAAACAGTTTGAAAAAATGAGCGTCTTAATTCATTCAATGACCGAAGAAGAAAGACGTAATCCGAAACTGGTGGACGATTCAAGCAGAAGACGTTCACGAATCGCGAAAGGTGCTGGGATGGAAGTCTCAGATCTAAACCGTTTAAGACAAGCGCTTGATCAACAAAAAGCCATGGCTAAACAAATGAGCAAGATGAATGAAAAAGATTTATCTAGCATTCAATCAAACCCAAATAAACTTATGCCTCAACAAAAAGTAAAAAAAGGTAAAGGTAAAAATAAAGGCCAGTTCAGATTCTAAGGTTAACTGGCCTTTTTCCTTAGTTATCCACAAATATGGTGGAAAACTATTGCAGTTTTGTGTGTTAAAATACATGTGAAGGAGTGTAATTTTATGGAAAAACTCATTTTAATTGATGGGAACTCTTTGTTTTTTAGAGCCTATTATGCAACAGCCTATCTAGGAACTGCTAACTTAATGAAAAATAGCCAAGGCGTATACACAAACGCACTTTTTGGCTTTGTAAATATGATAGATAAAATTATCGATCAACCTTATACACACGCTTTAATCGCTTTTGATACGAAAGAAAAGACTAAACGTCACCTTTCTTACGATGCCTATAAGGCAGGAAGACCCCCAATGCCAGAAGAAATGGCACAACAAATCCCACTCATTCATTCTTATTTAAAATATTTAAATCTTAAAGATGAATCCTTAGCAGGTTATGAAGCCGATGACATCATTGGAACCCTTTCAAGACTTGCCTCTGAGAATGGGTATGAAGTTTCAATCTATTCATCCGATAAAGACTTACTTCAACTCATCAACGATAAAGTCACCGTACACCTTCTTAAAAAAGGCGTTACGGATATTGAATCGATGAATCCAAAAACATTCTATGACAAATATGAACTTCATCATACCCAAATGATTGATTTAAAAGCTTTAATGGGCGATCCATCTGACAATATTCCAGGTGTTCCTGGCGTAGGTGAGAAGACGGCCATTAAACTACTTAAAGAGTATGAAACACTTGAAAACCTATTGGCACATAAAACAGAAATTAAGGGTAAACTAGGCGAACGCCTTATTGAACATGAACAACTCGCGATAATGTCTAAAGAACTTGCGACGATTGATTTATATGTCCCTCTTGGTTTCACATTAGAAGACACCATTAAAAAACCAGTTAGAACAGAAGACCTTATCGGTTTTTATAACGAAATGGATCTCCACCAATTCATTAAACGTATTGATAAAAAAGACACAGCGGTAGACACGTTTACCTATAAAGTGTTAAAAGACCACGATGAAATCTCTAACATACTCAAACCTAATTTGGCCATCCATATTGAGTTTAGCGATTATAACTATCATAATTCAGACATATTAGGATTCGGTTTATCAGATGGAACCAATCATTATTATATTCATAAAGATGATGCTTTGGCTTCAATTGATTTCCAACTTTACTTATCTGATCCATTCACTGAAAAATATACCTATGACTCAAAAGCATTTAGAGTCGCATTGAAATGGTTAGGTTATGACTTAAGAGGCGTTAAGTTTGACCTACTGTTAGCGGCGTATTTAATTAATCAAAAAATCGCCAAAGATGATTTCAAAGTCATTTGTATGGCATTTAACTATAATCAAATTGACTATGATGACAATATTTATGGCAGAGGTGCTAAAAAAGGCATTCCTAGTGAAGACATCTATCAAACACATATCGCAAAAAAAGCGAAAGCCATCTTTGACTTAAGAGCATCTTTATTAGATGAACTAAAAGCATACGATCAATTATCACTATTTTATGATATTGAAATGCCTTTATCGATTGTTTTAGCTGATATGGAATATACAGGCGTTAAAGTCGATCAAGAAGAACTTAACCGTCAAAAAGAATCACTTAAGAGTCGTATAACCGAACTAGAGAAAAAAATCTATGAATCATCAGGCAAAGAATTCAACATTTCTAGCCCTAAACAACTAGCGGAGGTATTGTTTGTCGATTTGAACCTAGAACCGTCTAAAAAGACCAAAACAAAGAGTTTATCGACCAATGTTGAAGTCCTTAACACATTAAAAGATAAACACCCAGTCGTTGAACTTATTTTGGAGTACCGTCAACTCTCTAAACTATATTCAACTTACATTGAAGGCTTAGAGAAATCTATATTCTCTGACTCTAAAGTTCATACCATTTATGCTCAAGCCTTAACTGCAACCGGAAGATTGAGCTCAATTGAACCTAACTTACAAAATATCCCAATTAGAACAGAAGAAGGCAGAGAAATCAGAAAACTGTTTGTTCCTTCTAAAAATGACTACCAGTTACTGGGTGCCGACTACTCACAAATTGAATTAAGAGTACTAGCCCATATGGGAGAAGTCAAAAACCTCATTGAAAACTTTAATTCGAATAAAGACGTTCATAGTCAAACCGCACTAGAAGTATTTGGGTCTGCCTCAAAAGAAGACAGACGTAAAGCCAAAGCTGTAAACTTTGGAATCATTTATGGGATTGGCGCTTGGAGTCTGTCAGAAGACATTGGGGTTACCCCAAGAGAAGCTCAAGCTTACATCGACAAGTACTTAGATTTCTATCCTGAAATCAAAACTTATATGGATTCAGTCATCACAGAAGCAAGTTCTTTAGGCTATGTGAAAACCTTATTCAACCGAAGACGTTACATCGAAGAGATTAAGAGTCCAATTTATGCCGTTAGAGAATTTGGCAAACGTACCGCGATGAACGCCCCTATTCAAGGTTCAGCGGCCGATATTATCAAGATTGCGATGATAGATTTACATCGTTATATCGAAACCAACAAACTTAAATCAAGATTATTACTTCAAGTCCATGACGAACTCATTCTTGAAGTACCTGAAACAGAAATGACACTCATGAATCAAATGGTCCCAGAGGTTATGAGTAAAGCAGTTAAACTGAAAGTTAAACTAGAGACGTCTTGTGATACAGGCGAAAACTGGTTTATGTTAAAGTAATATGCCAGAACTTCCTGAAGTCGAAACGGTCAAAGAAACCCTAAAAAGACAATTACTGGGACTGACAATTGAGAAAATAGACATTTTCTATGACAAAATGATGACACCTGAAGTAGCGAGTAAGCTCATTGGACAAACGTTTTTGGATATTGACCGATTAGGTAAGTATCTAATATTCAACTTTGAAGACGTGGATTTAATTAGTCACCTCCGTATGGAAGGTCGCTATTTCCTTAAATACGATGAGCCAATCTCAAAACATGAACACATTATTTTTCATCTGTCTAACAAACAAACCTTAAGATACCACGACACACGTAAGTTTGGGACATTTGACTTAAGAGAAACATCGGAAACCTTCACAACCAAACCCCTAAATGGGCTTGGTAAAGAACCTTTCCAAATGGATCCGAATGCATTTTACTTAACCCTACAAAAGATAAATAGACCGATTAAATCTGTCTTACTTGATCAAAAAATCATTGCAGGTATTGGAAACATCTATGCAGATGAAATATTATTCAGTGCACATGTTAGACCGGACCGATTAGCCAATCAAGTCTTGAAACATGAAGCCCACTGGATGATTGAACGTGGCATTGGTATTTTACAAACCGCCATCGAAGCGGGTGGAACGACCATTCGTACTTATGTATCATCCTTAGGGGTAACTGGCAGATTTCAACAAACACTAATGGTTCATCAACGTAAAAATGAACAGTGCTATATTTGTGGAGATGTCATTAAAAAGATGGTTGTGAATGGCCGATCAAGTTTTTATTGTGAAACATGTCAAAATTAAGGTGATACTATGAAAACACTTTGTATTACAGGTGGGATTGCCAGCGGGAAATCCCTTGTCAGTCAGTACCTAAAAAGTTTAGGATATACACTGATTGATTCAGATGTGATTACCCATGAACTTTTACTAAAAGAAGCGGTTTTAAAAGAGATTAATGCTTTTTTTCCAAGCGCTTTTGTGGCAGGTTCATTAGATAAAAAAAAGCTTGCTGACATCATATTTTCTGACAAAGAGGCTAAAAAGCACCTTGATGATATTATGCACCAAAAGGTTTACGAGGCCATTTTTACAGAACTTAAAAAACATAAGCATGAACAGATTGTAGTCATTGATGTTCCATTGGTGTATGAAACCAATAAACAAGACCTCTTTGATTATGTTTTATTGGTTTATGTCGATTATGAAACACAGCTAAATAGACTTATGAGTAGAAACCAATACACAAAACAAGAAGCCAAAAACCGTATTCTATCTCAAAGTTCTTTAGAAGAAAAAGTTAAGAAAGCAACTTTTGTTGTAGACAACCGCTACACGATTACAGATACGTATAACCAAGTGAATGACATACTGAAAATCATACTAAAGGAAGTGTAATTATGCCAATTTATCGTACACAAGACAGTCATAAAGATCCTAAACTTCAAACACGTTGGTATCAAAATGACTACAAAGAAGCTTCTAACGCCATAGTAACGATTGTTAGAAACTTTGGGTTTGAACTCACTCATCAAGATGATACTTATGGAGAGTTCGTCTTCATTAAGAAAGATAGTGTTTTAGATGTAAAAATTGTATCTTTACAACGCAAGCAAACCGCGATCGATTTTACTTTAAATATCAAGAACATGTTTGATTTTGGTAGAGGTAAAAGCGTCATTTATGAGCTTTATCAACGCCTAGAAAAATCACTATCGGAAAAAAGTTTTATATAAGAATGGGGTGCACACATGAAATCTAAATCATTTTGGGTCATCGGTAGTGGCGCACTATCTATGGATGACCTTTCTACTGTTACATTACTTTATCAACCGATCATAGGTTCGGATGCGTATGGTATATACCAAACATTCATTCATTTCTTGGATTGTAAGACCTATCAATCCGATATTTATCAAGTACGCTTTTTAATGGACTTATTAAACCTTAAAGAAAAAGAACTTATTGAAGCAATCAATAAATTAGAAGCGATAGGCCTACTAAGTACATACATCAAAGATGATTTATACATGTATCGGTTATCATTGCCTTTAAGTCCTAGACAGTTTTTTCTAGATGGCATTTTGGGCAGTTTTCTAAGAAGCGAAATCGGAAACGAAAACTTTAAGATTCTTTTTAACCGCTACGCTTTTAAAGAAGTAAGTCGTGAAGGTTACACGAATGTCACGAAGACATTTGACCAAGTATATCAAGTTAATTTCCCATCTAAATTAGATACCAATGCCTTTATCCTAGATCGAAAAAATGGGAAAGGCGTCATCATAAATACAGATTTTGACTTTGAAAGTTTTTATAAACTATTACCGGTTAGACTTCAAAAGAAGCGTTTGTTTACTAAACGAATCATCTCACAAATCGCATCCATTCATTTTGTCTATGGGCTGAATAGTGATCAACTCATTGATGTGTTATCAGAAGCTTATGACGAATCACACGCAAGTTTATTCTATGAACGTATTGGGTTATATGCGACACAATATTTTGAGAAAAATCAAAGCGCTCTTGAGATTGAGATTAAACAAGAGTCACTAGACCGTCCAATTTTAAGTGAGTTTACACCACAAGAAATCATTCAAACCTACGCACCGAAAATGACTAATTTATCGTTCGCTTTACAAACAATAAGACAGTTTGTTGAGAGAAATGCTGTAGATATTGGTGTAATTAACGCAGTCATTATCATTTGTTTACGCATTAAAGAAGACTTGCCAAATCTAACCTATTTGGAAAAAGTATTAAACACCCTCTTACAAAAAGGCATCACTACAGAAACCTTAGCGTATGAGTATATCATGAAAGAAGAACCTAAACGCAAACCTACCTATTCTAAACAAATAGTTGAACGATTTGTGCCTGAATGGATGGATGAGTTTGAAGCGTTATTAGAGGAGTAAGTTTATGCCTAATTATAAAAGCATGCGTGACGAAATTAAAGCATTTCCTGAAACAAAAGACTTGGTTGTTGAAGACCATGAACTTTTAACTGTGCTTCAGTATATCGAATTGAAAAAAGCATTTGATCCAAAAGATTTCAATGAGAAGTTTGAACCGTATCTTGAAAAAGAACCTTATATTCACATTACGTATCGTGTGTCTGAGGCCTATAGAAACTATCAAATCAAGAAAGATAAATTGAATCAAATTGATACATTCTATCATAATGATTACTTAATTGATGCGAAGTTAGAGGATTTTATGACTTATAACGACGAACGCAAGAAAGTCTATGAGGTTGCCAAAACCTTTTGTGAAACATTCCAAAAAGGCGTGTTCATCAAAGGACTTTACTTATATGGAAAATACAGAACTGGAAAAACCTTCTTACTATCTGCCATCTGTAATCAATTGATTGACAAAGATGCACAAATTGTATTCACTTATTTCCCTGATTTGGTTAGAAGTATGAAAGCTGCCATTGGTGACCGTACGTTAGAAGAAAAAATTAAGCATTTAAAAACGTGTGACCTACTTGTATTAGACGATGTCGGTGGGGAGTATATGACTGCTTGGTTTAGAGATGAAGTGTTTGGACCAATCTTACAGTATAGACTGCAAATGGGCTTACCATTATTAGTCTCATCCAACTATAAGTTATCCGCCTTACATACGCTCTTATCAGACACTAAGGATGATGTCGATAAAGTGAAGTCAATGCGTATTTTAACAAGAATTAAAGAACTGACTCAAGAAATTGAATTATCACAAGAACGTTACGATAGAAATTAACTTGACAGTTTAGTTTATAGTGTTATAATAAAGAATGAAAAGCGAAGAATAGGCCAAGATTTCTATCAAAAAAGCGATGTAGGATGGTGAAAGCTACAAACAATAGAAGTTACTCCCTAGAAGCTGCCTGTGAAAACAGATGCCGTATACACTGCGTTAAAGTGATTGAGTGCTAGGGCAACCTAGAACTAAGGTGGTACCGCGATTATGTCGTCCTTAGCTTATATTAGCTATGGACTTTTTTTTATCATTTAGGAGGATTTATATGAAATTGACATTACCAGATTTAAAAGTATTAGAAGTGGAAAAAGGCAAATCTCCAAGAGAAATTGCTAAAGACATTTCAATTAGTTTAATGAAAAAGGCGATTGCTGCGATGTATGAAGGCAGAATCATTGAGCTTGATACGCCTATTTTTGAAGATGGATCTTTTAAACTTATCACAAAAGAAGATGCTGAAGCCTTCTCAATTTTGAACCATTCAACGGCACATTTACTCGCACAAGCGGTTAAATCCATTTACCCACAAGCATGTTTTGGTGTTGGCCCATCGATTGAAGAAGGGTTTTACTATGACATTGATTTAGGGGATGTTAAATTTACGGATGAGATGTTACCGATGATTGAACAAAAAATGGTTGAATTATCTAAACATGGTGACGACATTAAAGGCAGAGAAGTTTCTTATGAAGAAGCTAAGAAAATCTTTGCGCATGACCCATATAAACTCGAATTAATTGAAGGCCTAAAAGATGAAAAAATCAGTGTTTATCAACAAGGTGATTTCATCGATTTATGCCGTGGTGGACATGTATCTAACACCAAAGAAATTAAACATTTCAAGCTATTAAGCTTAGCAGGTGCCTATTGGAGAGGTAACTCAGACAATAAAATGCTCCAACGTGTTTATGGGGTCTCATTCTTCTCCAAGGAAGCCTTAGATAGCCACCTTCAAATCTTAGAAGAACGTAAACAAAGAGACCACCGCAAACTTGGAAAAGAACTTGGATTATTCATGTTAACCAAAGAAGCTGGTTCAGGATTGGCGTTCTGGTTAAAGAATGGTGCAACCCTAAGAAGAATCATCGAAAGATACATTACAGATAAAGAAATCAGTTTAGGGTATGAACATGTCTACACACCAATTATGGCTAACGTTGATTTATATAAAACAAGTGGTCACTGGGATCACTATCAAGATTCAATGTTCCCACCTATGGACATGGGGGATGGTGAATCTCTAGTACTTAGACCGATGAACTGCCCACACCACATGTTAATATTCAAAAATGAAATTCACTCATATAAAGAACTTCCAATCCGAATTGCCGAACTTGGCATGATGCACAGATATGAAAAATCCGGAGCACTTTCTGGTTTACAACGCGTAAGAGAAATGACTCTAAACGATGCACATATCTTTGTCAGACAAGACCAAATCAAAGATGAGTTCAAACGTACTTTAGACTTACTATTTGATGTATATAAAGATTTTAACATTACCGATTACAAACTAAGACTTTCTTACCGTGATCCAGAAAATAAAGAAAAATACTTTGACGATGATCAAATGTGGAATGAAGCTCAACAGGCGCTTAAAGACGTTATGGACGACTTCGGTATGCCATACTTTGAAGCAATCGGTGAAGCTGCATTCTACGGACCAAAACTAGACGTTCAAGTCAAAACTGCACTAGGCAATGAAGAAACCTTATCTACTATCCAAATTGACTTCTTATTGCCAAGAAGATTTGAACTTACTTATGTAGGCGAAGATGGTAAGAATGACCAAGTACCAGTTGTAATCCACAGAGGTATCGTATCAACTATGGAACGTTTTGTCGCTTACTTAACTGAAGAATATAAAGGCGCATTCCCACTTTGGCTTGCACCAACCCAAATTAAAGTCATTCCAGTTAACTTAAACTATCATCAAGACTATGCAGTAGAAGTGAAAAACCACTTACAAAAGATGGGCATCCGTGTAGAACTTGATTTAAGAAATGAAAAACTGGGTTATAAGATTAGAGAAGCTCAAACCAAGAAGATTCCTTATCAACTTGTTATTGGAGACAATGAAGTTGCTAATAAATCTGTCACTTACCGTCAATATGGCAGTGAGTCACAAACGAATCTGTCTTTAGAAGCCTTCATCGAATACATTAATCAGTCAGTTATTGACAAAAAGTAATTAATTTTACTTAACGATATAGGTTCCATATCGACTTATCCATTTGGATAAAGATTCTTTTGGAACCTTTTTTTATTGACTAGGAAAGTTCATCTTTTATTGTTCTATCATCTAACAACCACACAGTTTTTTCGATAAAAATTTTGATGTAACCCCATTTTAATCACCTCTTTTCATCACTTTTTATATAATTAAATATTTATATAAAATATATATTTTATAGGCTGTTTATGGTATAATTTGAGTAGGAAAGGAGAACCCCATTTATGCCTTATAAAGCCCTTAAAACAAGACTCACTCTAAATCCAAATCAACACCAGTTTTTGTTATCTTTAATGCGTGCTTCAAGAAGTCTTTATAATCAAGCCCTTTATAATGTGAGACAACATTTCATTAAAACAAATGAGTACTTGCCCTACAATGAAAAC
>NZ_JAFBBG010000005.1 GCF_016907055.1 Paracholeplasma morum | reverse complement strand
CACTGTCTTTGAGTAGTTGATAGTTTTCATTGTAGGGCAAGTACTCATTTGTTTTAATGAAATGTTGTCTCACATTATAAAGGGCTTGATTATAAAGACTTCTTGAAGCACGCATTAAAGATAACAAAAACTGGTGTTGATTTGGATTTAGAGTGAGTCTTGTTTTAAGGGCTTTATAAGGCATAAATGGGGTTCTCCTTTCCTACTCAAATTATACCATAAACAGCCTATAAAATATATATTTTATATAAATATTTAATTATATAAAAAGTGATGAAAAGAGGTGATTAAAATGGGGTTACATCAAAATTTTTATCAAAAAAACTGTGTGGTTGTTAGCTGATAGAACAATAAAAGATGAACTTTCCTAGTCAATAAGAAAACCCACTCAACCTAAATTGAGTGGGTTAAAAAGTTATTTTCTGAAAGTTTCAGAGATATTTGCTTTGTAGTTTAAGTATCTCATCAGCGTAAAAAGATAATCTGATAATCTATTAATGTACTTGAGGATGGCTTCATCCGTAGAAAACCCTACTAGCAATCTTTCTATTTTTCTCACTTGAGTTCTTAGAAGAGAGATTTGAATGGCCTCAACAGAGCCATCATACGTGATGAATCTTTTGAGCGGTGCTAATTTGATGTCCATCACATCGATTGCTTCTTCTAACTCTATGGTTGCATCAGGATCAACAAACAATCCGAGTTTACCTAATGGATCCACCAGGATGGATGAAATCAAGAATAAGTAATGATCAACTTTTTCTAAGTCTCTTAAAATCTCTTCATCTTGAATATAGTGCTTTGCAAGTGCCAATCGGGCAGATGCTTCATCTAACTCACCAACCAAATGAATGGCTTGATTGGATTTTAACACGCGTTCACTAATAAGGTCTGTTTCGCCTAAATCGCCTTTCTTAGTATAAATCTTCATTAAAATAACCTCAAGATATCATAGAATGTGACATAAACGAACAACGCCATTAAGAGAATGAACATTATATTGTTTGCCGTATTTTCGACTTTACGGTTTAAAGGTTTACGAATAACTGCTTCAATACCAAGGAATACCAGACGTCCACCATCTAGTGCTGGGATTGGAAGTAAGTTCATTACGCCGATATTAACGGATAAGAATCCAACAAAGAATAAGAATGCAGCAAATCCTTGTTGCGCATATTGACCAACAATGTTGAAAATACCAACTGGGCCAGATAAGTTACTTACAGAAATCTGATCTGAGCCACCAAATAAAAGTCCAATTACAGCGATAACTTGACTAACAGATGTTCCAATGCTTGTGAATCCACTAGAAATACTATACACAAAATCGAATTTAGTGTTTGGAGAGATACCCAAAGTGGTTCTGGTTTTTTCTACGCCTTGGCTAGATAACACACTGTCTTCCCAAATTGGTAAATTAACTGTTAGGGTTTCTTGACCACGTTTTATTGTAATGACCGCATCTCCACCTTCTTCTTGGTTAATTGCAGAAACTAAATCAGCCCAAGAAGAGATAGTATAGGTCTTGTTATTAAGTTTAACAGCTGTAATGATATCATCTGTTTTCAATAAATCTTTGGATATACCAAAAGATGACCCAATAACAGCACCGCCATTGGATAGTTTGACACCATATATGTCATTCCCACCAATCTTTTCTTTGTAGTAGTTTGAGATACCCATAGCATTAATATCAATTCTAGGATTAACAAAGAGCGTAATCAATTGTCCATTTCTTTCGATGACTACTGATAGGTTTTCTTCTCCCATTGAATCATTTAGTGCTTGTCCAATGGTAGTCCAATTATCCACAACAACACCATCAATCGATATAATTTTATCCCCAGACACTATCGATGCAAAGTTTGCAGGGTTGTTTGGAACGATTTGCCCAATCACATTTGAATTAACTGGTTTACCTTGGATTGAAGCAACAATTAAAAATATGAAAAACGCTAAGACAAAGTTCATTGCTGGTCCACCAAAGATGGTTAGGAATCTTTGCCATAATGATCTAGACTCAAAAGAACGGTTATATGGCGCTACTTGTATCTTTTTCTTTTCTGATAAGATATAAAATGCATCTTTTTTAACTGAATAAAAACGCATTACACCTTCATCTGTTCCCTCGATAAATAGCCCTTGATTCTTATCATCATATAAATCAAAACTTTCAATAATAAGGTTTTTTTCAGCAGGTTTTGCATTGTTTAAGATGATTTCTTTAATCAAATCCCCTTCAAAATTAACCCCGATGGTTTGGCCTTTTGAAAGCAAAGCATTCTCGATTTGCTCACCAGCCATAGAGACAAATCCCCCGATAGGAATAGCTCTAATTGAATAAAGAGTTTCGCCTTTTCTTTTAGACCATAGGAGTGGCCCCATTCCAATGGCATATTCATGACATAAAATATTTGCTTTCTTAGCAAAGAAAAAATGTCCCAGTTCATGTAAAGCAACGATAAGCCCTAGTGAAAACACAAAGGCTACAATGTTTATTAATAAATCCATTTAGATACCTACACTTTCATAAATCTCTTGGTTTACTCTCAAGATATCTTCCAAAGAAGGTTTCTTGATTGTTTCTTTATAATTGCTAACTGCATTATATACAAGTCTCTCAATATCTAAGAAACTAATTTGACCTTCTAAAAATAGCTTTACAGCCTTCTCATTGGCTGCATTCATTACGACTGGATACAACCCACCCTTAATCCCTACCTCATAAGCAAGTTTTAATAAGGGGAATCTAGTTAGATCCATCGGTTCAAAAGTGAGTTTCTTTAACTCATCCAAGTTTAAAGGTTTAGCGTCTAATGCTAAGTGTCTTGGATAAGACAACGCATATAAAATCGGCATGCGCATATTTGGGTATCCTAAAATGGCTTTTGTCGATTGATCTTGGTACGTTACCATTCCGTGGATAATAGATTCTCTGTGAATGATTGTGTGAATTCTATCATAAGGAAGATTAAACAAATGGTGTGCCTCGATGACTTCTAATCCTTTATTCATCATCGTTGCGCTATCAATGGTAATCTTTTCACCCATGCTCCAATTTGGATGTTTTAAAGCATCCTCTTTAGATACATTCATCAAGTCTTCTCTTGATAAATCTCTAAAAGATCCACCAGAGGCTGTGATCGTAACATTTAAGACATCTTTTTTATTCTCACCTAAAATGGCTTGAAGAAGCGCATTGTGTTCAGAATCAATCGGTAATAGTTTCACCTTATAGGTCTTAACTAATTCATTGATTAAATCACCCGCCATAACCAATGTTTCTTTATTGGCCAAGGCAATGTCCTTGCCGGACTTAATGGCCTCTACAGTTGGTTTAAGGCCTACAGACCCCATTAGTGCATTCACTAAAATAGCCTTTTGTTCTAACTTTGATAAAGTGAGTAATCCTTCATCACCAATTACGTATAGAACATTTGGGTATAAGTTTTGATAAGTTTCTAAGTCATTTGTGCTTCTTAAGCAAACCATAACCGGATTAAATGATTCGATTACATCTAAGTTATAATCGATGTCTCTATCGCCTAATGAGATACCTAATAGTTTAAATTTCTTTGGGTATTGAGCTAAAATATCTAGGGTTTGTCTTCCTATAGAGCCGCTACCACCAAGTAATATGATGTTTTTCATGCTGGGAACACTTGATTCAAGGCCATGAAGATGGCAACTAAGAAGAGTGATACAAAGATTGCTGAATCAAAGCGATCTAATACGCCACCATGGCCAGGAAAGACCTTCCCAAAATCTTTAACTTTATAAGTTCTTTTTAATCTGGATGCAACAAGATCGCCTATTTGACCTAGCACGGATGCAACCAGTGTAATTGGCACAATCACTAATGCTTGGATATAAATCTCTTTAGACCCAATACTTGTGATGTTTTCAAGCAGTGTCATTTGACCAGTACGATTTAAGAACGACCCTGGTTCAAATAGAAACCCATAAAATAGGGCAAAACAGCTAGCTAAAACGGTTGCAATTAGCGTACCTGCAATTGCACCCTCCCAAGATTTCTTAGGACTAATCTTTGGACTCATCTTGTGTTTTCCAAACCTAATCCCAAAGAAATAGGCAAACATGTCGGTGGCTATCGTTACGATGAAGAGATAGACTATGAATCGAACCCCAATTAGTCTTAAAATGGATATTGCGGCGGCACCTAAGCCCATATAGTAGATAATCGTAATCGACTTACCGATATCAGAGCCGTCATAATCATCGTAAAATACGATTAATCCAAACATAAAGAATACAACTACCATTGCGATAGATACGAAGTTAATTTTAATATCAATTGGCGTCAGCGTGTTTTCGATTGGATCACTACTCCAAGCAAGTACAGCGGATAGATACGTTAATACTGCAGCAATAATGGTTGCTATCATTGGAATTTTGGAGAACTTT
This sequence comes from Paracholeplasma morum, assembly GCF_016907055.1. Classification (NCBI taxonomy): domain Bacteria; kingdom Bacillati; phylum Mycoplasmatota; class Mollicutes; order Acholeplasmatales; family Acholeplasmataceae; genus Paracholeplasma; species Paracholeplasma morum. Next base: position 131,287 of record NZ_JAFBBG010000005.1, on the reverse strand, counting down.
TTTTCTTTGTTATACATGTTAATTAGTTCTATAGCCCCTACAATCACCATTAGAATCATCATTATTTGGAACACTAAAAATAATGGTTCTAAAATGACAATAGGGATGAATATCGCTAGCAGAGCTAGCCCTGTAATAATTCGTTGTTTCATTTTTTAAGTCCTCCATAACGTCTATCGCGTTTATTGTAGTGTTTAATTGCTTTAATGAGTCTGCGTTTATTAAAAGCTGGCCAGTGGACCTTTGTAAAGTACATTTCTGCATAACTCATTTGCCACAGCAAGTAGTTTGAAAGTCTTTGCTCACCGGAGGTTCTAATCAATAAGTCTACTGGTTGTTTAACGTAAAGGCTATCCCAGATATCTTGTTCACTTGGGTCAGTAACGCCTTTTTCAATTAGTTTCCTATAAGCCGTTAAAAGTTCATCATATGAACCATAGTTAAATGCAACCTGTAATAAAAGCCCTTTATGATCTTTCGTTTGTTCTTCTAGATAATCGATAAGTTCAAGAATTTCTTTCGACAATTCATTACGTCTACCGACATGTTTAAAAACAATATTAGAGTTAATAATTTTATCTTTATATTTTCCAAACTCCTTAATAGGGGTTGTCATTAAATAGTCAACCTCTTCTTTTGGACGTTTCCAGTTTTCAGTTGAAAAAGCGTATACGGTTAAGACTGATATGCCTAACTCATCTGCAGCAGTTGCAATTCTACCAACATTTAAGCCACCTTGATAGTGTCCAAATGTTCTTGGTAACCCACGTTTTTTGGCCCATCTTCCGTTGCCATCAAGTATGATTGCAAGATGTTTTGGAACCTCAATATTTTTCTTATTAATATACATATTAAAACCACCATTCGAAACCATTATACATTATTTTTTTAGGACTTCATATATTAAACGCAAATCTCCCACAAATGAAAAAAAGACCGCAATCGGTCCCACACCATAAATGTGGTTAAATTAAGGTCTTTCTGTTATTAACATTGAATAATTACTTAATATATTCAAGCATGTCTGTGTTATACTTACCAGTAATTAAGAAGAATAAGTCAACAAGCCACAAAATTAAACCTACCGTTCCAACTGTAACGACCCCAATAACTAAACGAATTAATCCCCATTTAGTATCTCCCATCACAAAGCGGTCAATACCGAACGCATTCGTAACTGGAACAATAACTAGTATGAGTTCTAATAAACTCATTTCTTTCTTTCTTGCCATCATATCCTCTCCTTTATGTTTATTATATCTCAATTGTCGTATAAAATCACAAAGAAAAAAGAGATTATTATTTCATAATCTCTTCGTTTTTTAGATTGCCATGATTTCTTCAATCTTGGTTTTAGTTGCTTGTTCAATCTTTTGAATGTAAGTATCTGTTAATGTTTGAACATCTTCAATATATCCATGTTCAGAATCTTCAGTCAAACCAATCTTCTTGATTTGTTCGTTTGCATCTCTTCTTAAGTTTCTGATCGCGACTTTACCATGTTCAGACAGTTTTTCTGCTTGTTTTGATAGTTCTTTTCTGCGTTCAGTGGTTAATTGAGGCAATACCAAACGAATACCTATTCCATCATTTTGAGGTTGTAACCCTAAGCTTGAAGCTTGAATTGCTGTTTCGATTTTCTTTAGTAAAGAACGATCGAAAGGTTTAACATATAATTGATTCCCTTCTGGAACTGAAATTGAAGCTATTTGCTTAACTGGAGAGTCAACTCCATAGTATTCAACTACTAGGCTATCTAGAAGGGCTGGATTAGCTCTACCCGTACGAATGCTAGAAAAATCATGTAGCATAGCATGGACGGACTTTTCCATCTTTTCTTCGATTTCAAATAATACTAAATCTGCTTGTTCGTTCATATTAATCTCCCTATTTGACTATTTGACAACTGTTCCGATTTTTTCACCTAAGCTGGCTTTCTTGATGTTGCCTTCTTGGTTCATATTAAAGACAATTAGATCAATTGAGTTATCTTTGCATAAGCTTGCAGCGGTAGAATCCATGATTTCTAAACCATGTTCTAAAACAAATTTATGCGTTAGTTCATTAAACATGATCGCATCAGTGTTTTTGCGTGGATCTTTATCATAAACACCTTCGACACCATTTTTAGCCATAAGTATGACATCTGCATCAATCTCAGCAGCTCTTAATGCCGCTGCGGTATCTGTAGAGAAATATGGAGAACCAGTACCACCAACAAAGATGACTACTCTTCCTTTTTCCATATGTCTTGTCGCACGTCTTCTGATATAAGGTTCGCATACTTCACTTACGTTTAATGAACTCATCACACGTGTTGGTACACCAATTTTTTCAAGCGAATCTTGAATGGCTAAACCATTCATGATTGTCGCAAGCATGCCCATATAGTCAGCTTGTGCTCTATCCATACCTAAGCCTTCAGCAGTTTTGCCGCGCCAAATGTTACCGCCACCAACGACGATACCAACATCAATGCCAAGGTCTTTGACCTCTTTGATTTCTTTAGCTAGTTTCATAACAGTTTGTGGATCAATTCCATGTTCTGTATGTCCCTTTAAGGCTTCACCACTCATTTTGAGTAATACGCGTTTATAACTCATAGAACCACCTCGATGTTTAGATTTTTTAATTGAGTTTTAGGTTAAAAATTTAAGCTTTTACTTGTTCCATAACTTCTTTAGCGAAGTCTACTTCACGTTTTTCAATGCCTTCGCCTACTTCTAAGCGAACGAATGTAACAACAGCTGCTTTAGCGTTTTTAACATATTGTTCAACTGTTTCATCTGGATTCTTAACGAATGGTTGGTTCACTAAGCAAATTTCTTTTAGTTGTTTGTTTAAGCGACCTTCGACCATCTTTTCTAAGATGTTTTGTGGTTTTGGTTTTGGATCGTGTGAATTTTCTTCCATAGCTTGGTGTACTAAGATTTCTCTTTCTTTAGCAATTGTATCTGCAGAGATTTGAGATTGGTCTAAGTATTGTGGTTTTTGTGCAGCAACATGCATAGCGATGTCTTTTGCTACAACCTCGTCTCCACCGTTTAGGATTGCAACAGAGGCAATTCTACCACCCATATGTTTGTAAGCACCGAAAATTTGTGCGTCTTCTTTAACGATTCTTGTAACACGTCTAAGTGTCATTTTTTCACCGATTGTCGCAGTAGCTTCTGACAATAAAATTTCGATTGTTTTACCATCTACGCTTGCTTGTAATGCTTCTTCAGTATTGCTTGCTCCACTGTTGAAGATTGTTTCGCCGACTTTATCGATTAAAGCTAAGAACTTTTCGTTTTTAGCAACGAAGTCTGTTTCTGAGTTTAATTCATATAATACAGCAACATTGCCTTCGATTACGAAATTACATAATCCTTCAGCTGCGATTCTATCAGCCTTTTTAGCAGCTTTAGCAATACCTTTTTCTCTTAAATAAGTAACTGCTGCTTCAATGTCACCATCATTTTGTTCTAACGCCTTTTTGCAATCTAACATACCAGCGCCAGTAATGTCTCTTAATTGTTTTACTTGTTGTGCAGTAACTGCCATTGTCGTATCCTCCTAATTTATTAAGTATATTATACTATTTTTTTGAATTTTTATGAAATAAAAGGGATGAGTTAACATCCCTAAAATTTACCTTTTTACTTCAAAGCTTCAAGTAAATCCGCTTTCTTCATGGTTTCATATCCAGGAATATTCTTTTCTTTCGCAAGGTCACGTAATTCACTTGTTTTCTTTGCTGCTAATTCTGAAGAACCTTCAGCATTTGTATTATTTTCTCTTCTTACATAAGGTTTTCTATCGTTGTTGTTATTGTTATATTCTTTACGAGGACGTCTTGGACGTTCTTTGTTTTCAACGTTTCTTGAAGCTTCTTGCATATTCACTTCTTCAGCGTCATCAAACTTTTCAACAACCCCACCTTGTGCTTCAATAATGGCATTACCCATTACATATGAGATTAGTTTAACGGCTCTAATTGCATCGTCATTCGCAGGAATTACATAGTCTACGTCATCTGGGTCACAGTTAGTGTCCACGATACCGAATACTGGAATGCCTAAAATACGTGCTTCTAAGATTGCGTTTCTTTCTTTACGTGGGTCAACGATGAATAGTGCTTCAGGCACTTTTTGCATGTCTTTGATTCCACCTAAGAATTTTTCCAATCTTTCTCTTTCTTTCTTAAGACCGATAACTTCTTTTTTAGGTAATAATTCGAATGTTCCTTGAGTTTCCATTTCGTATAGATCTTTCAAACGTTTGATTCTACGACGAATGGTTTTGAAGTTTGTTAAAGTTCCACCTAACCATCTTTGGTCAACATAGAAGTGACCAGTTCTAGCTGCTTCTTCTTTAACTGCTTCTTGAGCTTGTTTCTTAGTTCCTACGAATAGAACTTTACCACCATTTGAAACGATTTCAAATAATGCCTTGTATGCCTTTTCGATAGACTCAGCAGTCTTCTTAAGGTCGATGATGTAAATGCCGTTACGTGCAGTGTAGATGTAACGTGACATTTTTGGGTTCCATCTTCTAGTCGCATGACCGAAGTGAACGCCTGATTCAAGTAATTGTTTCATTGAAACGACTGACATTTTTAATTCCTCCATTTGTTATTTTTTCCTCTGCTTGACATACACCATTTCAACCACCCGAAGGGGCACCTGGCAAATAGCTGTTCAAGCATGTGTATTTTAATGCCTTTTTAACTATATCATATTATATATGGGAAATCAACCTTTTTAAGTTTATATTCATTCATTTGCTTATTTTTGTACAATATAGTTCTATTTTTCCTGGGTAAATCGTATGAACTAGTGGTTTTCTTCTATACCCAAATAAAACACCCTCCGGAAGAGAGTGTTATCTAATATAGCGTTTGGCTTCTAATAAATGATAATGATCCAGTTCTTCTTTTAGAAGTAAATAGACAGGTTGATAGAGTAACGCAACTGACAAAGCCCCAGAGATTGCCATCATAAATTCAAACGGTACATCTGCCATAAAATACGCCCATGGTTCATACCCATAAGTATAGACTGAGAATGGAATGAAGATGATTCCATATACAAATCCAAATACAAACGCAAAGATTGTTAACGAAAAACTAGATTTAAATCTTTTAAATATCGTGGAAAGCGTTAAAGGAATAAAGCTCCAAGCCATCGCCATTGGGATAACCATATGAGCAAGCAAGGTCCCGTTATATATGTTATCCATGATTGTATGTAAGAGCGCAATGAAAAACGTCTTTCTGCCGCCCAATAATCTGGTGTATAAAATCAATAAAAATACGGTTAGCTGCACATTGGGAATAAAGGCCAAGACTTGTTCGACAGCAAACACTATGCCTGTAAATATGGCAATAATCGCAATGTCGAATATGCTTTTTCTCATATTAGTAACTTTCTAGTTTAAACTCAATTAAATCATTTTCTTGAATGTAATATTGGCTAATCCCTTTCATGGATGCAGTTCCATTTACATAAAACGCAATATACTGCCTATCGGCAGGTTCCAAAGCATATGTTTTATACTTAAGTGTATTCAACATATAGACCGTTTCACCCTCCATTACAAACTCACTGTAATTCCCATCAAAGAACTCAACCAAAAGCTCATAAACGCTTGAGTTTTCGCTGATTTCAAAGGTACCTTCAAAAATCTTTGATTCTTGATACATCGCAACATTAACGGTTACTAGGTCTCCTTTGTTTGGTTTTGTCTTGCAGGCTGAAAGACCAAAGAATAGCCCTAAAACCACCATAACAAGCCATAGTTTCTTCATTTTCGACATGTAAATCCCTCCAGTTATAGTCAAAAAATCTATATCCGCCATAGGATATAGATTATATAATCAAAAAGAATATTGATTCATACACGCATCACCCAGGCGGTACTTAGTAAGTATAGGTAGGTCTACCGGCTCGACTTCGTCCTTTTCACACCTTCCCGCTTCAAGCAGTGGTATTTGTGAATTGTCCATCTTACGGTTGCTGGGGCAGCGAAAGCTTTTACTTTCTTCCCTGTTATGTGCTAGGCACACCTAATACCCATTAGTATAACTCCATTATAGACTATACTTTTTTATTACACAAGGGTTAAAACTGAAAAATTATTTATCCGTACTTCCGAACCCACTTATGCGTTTTTCAGTCGTAAAATCTTCATCTGTTTTTAAGTAATTGATGAAGATGCCTTGGGCAATTCTTTCATGTTTTAACACAGTTTGAGATACTTCTCCAAAATTATAAATTGGAATCATGATATGACCTTCATTAATCGGACTATTATAGTAGTCTTGATCAATAACACCTACGTTATTTGCCATAGTTAAGCCTTTTTTGATGCCAAGCGAGCTTCTTGGAAACACCAATAAAACCTCGTCATCATTCATTGCCACTTTAAGTCCAGTAGGGATCATTTTGATCTCTTTTGGGTTGATTGTAACCTCTTCAATGCTTGCTAAATCATAGCCTGCAGAATGGGTTGTCGCACGTTTTGGTAAATCGAAAGACTCATTTTGATAGTGTGTGATTTTTTCAAATTTTCTCATTTAAATACTCCTTTATAACGTAGTTTAGGACTTCGTTTTCTCGTTTTAATGTAGAGAATGGGTGAACCCCAGTAACGGTTTTCTTTCTTCTTTCTTCAATGATGAAGTTGTTTTGTTTAATCACTTCATCAATTGGAACCCAAACCGCTTCAAGTCCAAATGAAGATTCATATTTCTCAAGTTTTTTCTTACCGATTTGATCGACTTTCGCGAAGAAATAATGACTTTTTTGATAGAGGTTTAGCCCATTATCCGTCAACCTAAGTTCTTCAATATACCCAATAGGCTCGATATCCTTAATGGTCATGCCCGTTTCTTCTTCAACTTCTCTAGCTAAGGCCACTAAAATGGGTTCATTTTCTATGCCACCACCGGGTGTCATATAATCATCAAACTTCTTTGAATAGGCCATTAGTATGTCTCGTCCTTGAAGAATTACCGCTCTTGCAGTATATCTCTTCAAATGGATTTTTGAATCTTTAATGCGTTCATCTACAATCATATCTGTGATTTTGTTCATTTTTTAGCTCTCGGATGACTTTCTTTATATAATGTTCTAATTTTCTCTGTGGTTAAATGCGTATAGACTTGTGTGGTTTTTAAGTTCTCGTGTCCAAGTAATTCTTGAACCACTCTTAAATCCGCACCATGATTTAGCAATGCTGAGGCAAATGAGTGTCTTAGCATGTGTGGTGATACTTTAACAAACTCACCAGCATCTTTAAACAGTTGGTTTAAAATAACGCGTAAGCCTCTCGTTGTTAATACGCCGCCTTTATAGTTGATAAATAATTTTTGATTAAAGAGCGTATCTCCTTTAGCCAACAACAAGGGTCTTGTGTAGGTCATATATTGTCTAAAGGATTCGGTTAATTTATCGTGAAGAATCACATAACGGTCTTTTGACCCTTTACCATGAATCAATACCCTTTGGCGAGATAACTCAACATCGCTAATCGATAAGTTACATAATTCACTGGCACGTATGCCTGTAGAATAAAGTAAATCAAAGATTAGATAGTTTCTTTGTCCTAAAGGTTTTTGTATATCTATCGATTGGAATATTAAATCCAGTTCTTTTTCAGAGACCACTTTAGGCAGTCTTTTTTCAACCTTAGGGCTTTTTAGTGTAATCGTAACATTAACATCAATGTTTCCAACACGTTGATGATACTTGTAAAAAGACTTAATCGCGGATAGTTTTCTCGCAATGCTTTTATTTTGAAAATTGCTGGCATTTAAATGATTCAAGTAATGTCCAAAAACACGTTCACGAGTCACCTCAAGCAACAAATCAGAAAACCCCTCATTTTGAACAAACGCTAAAAACCCTTTAACATCGGTAAGATAGCTCTTAACGGTTAGAGAGGAATACTGTTTTTCGATTGAAAGATAGTCTTCAAATGCTTTTAAGGCTTGTTCGTTTGAGATCATGGTTAACCTTCCTTACTCTCCTAAATACTTAGATAAGGATTCCGTAGCACGTTCCATATAGAGGCGTTTACGGTCTAGTTTTTTATGTTTGCCAAGTTCAGGTAGAATCCCCAAATTGGCATTGATTGGGTTAAAACTCTTGTTTTTAGTTGAAATATATCTACTCATGGCACCAATCATTGTGTCAGTTGGGAATGGTGACATCGGTTTTTCGTTTAATAATCTATCTAAATGATAAGCCGCACTTAATCCTGATGCTGCTGATTCAACATAGCCTTCTACCCCAGAGATTTGACCTGCTACAAAGAGTTTTGGATACTTAATCGATTGATAACAAGCATTCAGTACTTCAGGAGATTCAATATAGGTATTTTGGTGCATGACCCCATAACGAATAATGTTCGCATTCTCTAGTCCAGGAATCAGTTGAATGACACGTTTTTGTTCACTCCATTTGAGGTTTGTTTGGAAACCTACGATATTAAATAATGACTTTGCTGCATCATCTTGTCTTAATTGAACCACTGCGTAAGGTTTAGATCCATTATGTTCAAGGCCAACCGGTTTTAATGGTCCAAATAAAAGCGTTTCTTTACCCCTAGAAGCCATAATTTCCACTGGCATACACCCTTCAAAGACATTGACTTCAAAGTCCTTTAAAGTGGCCCTTTCTGCCGTAGTTAGCGCTTCATAAAAACGGTCATACTCTTCTTTTGTCATCGGACAGTTTATATAATCGCTTTCGCCTTTATCGTATCTAGATTTAAAATAAGCAATATCATAGTTGATGCTAGATGCCTCAATGATTGGGGCTACTGCATCAAAGAAGTGCAGTTGTTTGGCATCAAAAAGCGTTTGGATTTTCGATGACAGTAGATCGCTAGTCAGTGGGCCTGAGGCAATGATTGTATACTCATCAATATCAATATCAGATACTTCTTCTTTAATAACTTCAATGTTCGGATGAGTCATAATCTTTTTAGTCACATATTCTGAAAACCCAATACGGTCAACAGCAAGGCTAGACCCAGCAGGAACTTCTTCGCTAAGTGCCGCTTCCATAATTAAAGACCCTATGGCCTGCATTTCACGTTTAAGCAATCCAACTGCATTCAGTGGGTCATTTGAACGAAGTGAGTTTGAACATACCAACTCTGCGAATAAATCTGTTTGGTGCGCAGGGGTCATTTTTATCGGTCTCATTTCGTATAATTTTACTTTATGTCCTTTGTTTGCCAGATAGTAAGCTGCCTCTGAACCAGCCAATCCAGCTCCAATAATTTTTATCATATTAACAACCTTTCGTTTTTGTTTGTTTAAAACTATTATTATTATATAATATTTATGAGGTGATTATCTATGGCAACTATAAAAGATGTCGCAAAAAAGGCAAACGTCAGTGTCGCAACCGTTTCTAGAGTCATTAACCAAAAAGGGTATGTTAACGAAGAAACACGTTTGCTGGTAGAAACAGCTATTAATGATTTAAACTACATTCCAAATGAACTCGCACGTTCACTTTTTAACAAACATTCCAAATTGATTGGGGTATTGGTCCCACATTTTGATACTCAGTTCTACGCAGAACTGATTGAGGGTATCGAAAACCAAGCAATGAAACTGGGTTATAAGATTATGTTATCTAACACCCAAGACGATGCCAAACGTGAGAAAGATTATATTCACATTTATTCACAATACAACATCGATGGCATTATTGTTGCATCCAATGCACACAATGTCGATCAATTGATTAAATCAGACTTACCGATTGTAACGGTGGATCACATTTTATCCGAAAACATTCCATCGATTACGTCAAATAACATCCTAGGTGGTATCATTGCTGCTCAAAAACTCATTTCTGGGGGTTCTAGATACATTTTAGAGCTTAGAGGTCCATCATTCTTATTAACCGTTTCTGAACGCTCATTAGGGTTTAGACAAGTACTTGTCCAAAACAACATTCCTTATATCTCATATGATGGGGATTTATTAAATCCTGATATCGATGCAATCACCAAAATTATTGAGTCCCATCCAGAAATCGATGGCATATTTGCGACTTCAGACTTCTTAGCAATTCACGCAGAAAACATCATCAATAAAATGGGGAAGAAAATTCCTGAAGACATCCAAATTGTCGGTTTTGATAATATCGTTTATACAACGCTTGTTTCACCAACCATCACGACGATTGAACAACCAATTCGTAGAATGGGTGAGCTTGCACTAGAAACCTTGGTTAAACTTCTTAATGAAGAGACAATCAGTGAGTTCCATAGTGTACTAGATGTAAAGTTAATTGAAAGAGAATCTACAAAATAACTAACAAAAAAGGCAATCGGATTGCCTTTTTTTCTTTAATAGGTTAAGAATTTCTTTCTTGAAACAGGTTTTAACAACACTAGTAAACCGTAAGTAGCTAATACCATGGTTAAGCCAATGATTAGTAGAGCCCATTCGGATGCGATTACTTTCGTTAGAAAATAGTACATAAACCCAAATGTAATCAGTAAAGCAAATCCCCCGAAGACGGCAAGAAATGAGCCTATGCTTTGTTTAATGACTTCCACTTCTGAGTTAAACTCAAACTTCGGAAAGTATAAATTGATGAATCCAAATAAAATAGAAGATAACATAGAGAAACTACATACGACTAAAAGAAACAGCGCTATCTCAATAAATCCAAATTGTAATGAATAACTTAACATTGTGATGCCAACGACACTTACAGGCACAACCAATAAAACATTGAATAAGATCTTTGATAACATCACTTCATAAGGGTCAACAGGTAGTGTCTTTAAGATCCACAAGTGTTTCCCTTCAAGCGATAAATTAATCGCTGGGGTAAAGGTCATTGCGATTGAAAACCCGAAGACAATCAGTAACAATGGTAGTATAGGCAAGTTCAGTTCGGTTGCTTCTACTAAGAACTCATTGATGTTTGATTTAAAGATTAAGCTTGCTACGGATAATGCGAAGATGATAATGACACCTAATCCTGTATTAAGAACATAAATCGGTATTGAGAAGAAAGTTTTAAACTCTTTTTGAATCAATGTCTTTCTCATTGAGCCCGAATTATATGTGACTTTCTTTTTACGATTGATATAAGTATTTTGTTTGGATTGATTGGTTTTTCTAACCAATCCTTGAATCAAGAATACATAAACAACAAACACGCCGATAGAGATTAATGCCAATAGCAAGAAGGATAAATGGTTATGATCATGAACGGCTTCGGCATAGTATCTTACAAGTGGATAGTATTCTGAAACGCCTCCAATTAAATCTACTTGTCCTGTTAAAGGATTGGTCTCGGTACCAGTTGAAACAAAGGATAACGCAAATATACCGATGAATAATCCAAACATTAAAATGATGTTAAGTAATTTGGAAAAAGGCAATTTATTGGTTAACTTGGTAATTAAAAGCGAAACAAATGATAACAACACTATTGGAATTAAAGGGGTAAATAAAAACCCTAAAATGGCATAAACCAACCCAAAGAAACTAATACTATGATAATAGAAATAAGCTGCAAAAATCGGTATCACAAACAGTAATGAAGTAATATAAATCATTAACAACATTACCGATAATTTCGCAAACAATACGGTACTGTTCTTGATCGGTAATGGGGCTAAGATGTCATAATCTTTATAGTTAAAGATATACCCAGATGATCTTAACAACGCCATCATAACAGAAAGCCCAAACGTATAAGTTGCAGCAAAAGAAATAATGATCTCTAATTGATCAATTTCAGACATAAGCTTGGCTAAATCAAAGAACATAAATCCGAATGATGCAAAAAACACTCCAAAAGCATAAAGCATTAATAAACTAAACCCAATCACTTTGGCTTTGCTTTGTTTGAGGTTAAACCCAAACAAACGTTTAAATGAAAAATTCTCTTTGAAGAATACTTTAATTAGCGTTAAATACATTAGTGCTCACTCGCAATTTCCATAAATAGAGTTTCAAGTGATTGGTCTTTGACTACTTCGTGGGTCATGCCTTGGGCAACAATCTTGCCTTGCTTAATAATCGCTACTTTATTACATAACTTTTCTACGACTTCTAAAACGTGTGTAGAAAAGAAAATGCTCGCACCCGCTTCGCATAAGTGTCTAAACGTATCTTTAAGTAAGAAGCTTGCTTTAGGATCCAACCCAACAAAGGGCTCATCTAGCAATAACACCTTTGGTTTATGAACCAAAGCAGAGATTATAACCAACTTCTGCTTCATCCCATGAGAATAGGATGAGATTGGATGAGATAACACATCAGACAGCTCAAACATAGTTGCATATTTCTCAATAAGTTCCTTACGTTCGATAGCCGATACTAAAAATGCATCTGCAATGAAGTTTAAGTATTGAATACCCGATAATGATTCATAGATATCAGGGTTATCTGGTATATACGCAATTTCTCGTTTAACCCCAAGTGGGTCTTTTTTCACAGATTTACCTAACACTAAGATATCGCCTTCTTCAAAATCAATGATGCCGGCAATGGCTTTTAAAAGGGTTGTTTTACCTGCACCGTTATGACCAACAAACCCATAGATGTCTCCAGGTTCAATTGTCAAAGTGATTTGATCGTTTGCTTTTTTTTGTCCATAGGACTTTGAAACATTAATAATTTCTAACATAATCGTACCTCCTAACTCTATTATACGACAAATTTGTATAAATACAAACTAATTTTGAATTTTTTTGAATTTAAATAAATTCAACAAAAAAAGGATAACACATAAGCGTATTATCCTTAATTTATTAAAACTTTTTAACCATAAAACCATCATATACTGGTTCTAACCTTTTATTGAGCCCATAGGTCACAAAAGTAAGAATAATGACATTCAGTGGTAACATTGGCAATCTAATTGCCAACGACCCTAACGCCGTTTTTTCTGATGCTATTAACCACAAAGCGATTGTATTGGATAGGGTAGCCATAATATGCGTAATCAATAAAGCGATTGTTATCACATAAATGTTACTTTTATATTTGATTAATAACCCTGGTATCATACCCCAAAAGATTGCACTTAATCCAAATAAAATCACATAGGATCCTCTTGGCGCTAACATAAATCCAACATAGTCGCTGATAAACCCCATGATTCCACCGTATATGGGTCCAAGCACAACACCCCCGATAATGAGTGGAACTGCATAATAAGGTAACCCAAAATCCACAACTGGAATAAGATTTTTTATAACCAAATCTAGACCAATTGACAGTGCAGTCAAAATGGCTGCTAAAGCTAAATATTTCACTTCTCGTCTCAAAATAAAAGACCTCCTCTTAAGAGATCCACTATAAAAAAAACTTACAGCGGACGCATAAGAAAACCGCCACTTTCGTGTTCGTACCAACCCAACATCCCATGGTTAGTCACTTTACGCTTTCTTATTACTCTGTAAGTGTATTGTATCATGCTTATACTTTCCAATCAATTGTAGAAATTTCTTTATCTTTTAAATAGTCATTACACTTCTTAAAGACATCTGATCCAATAAAGCCTCTATGCGCTGATAAAGGAGATGGGTGTACTGTCTTTAATACTAAGTGATTGGGGTTATTCAAGTGCTTTTCATACTGTTTGGCATGTTGTCCAAACAACAAAAAACAGATTGGTTGTTTTAAAGCATTTAGTGCTTTGATGATTTCTAAAGTAAATGTTTCCCACCCCTTATTTTGATGTGATAAGGGTTTGTTTTCTTCTACTGTTAAAATCGTATTTAACAATAATACCCCTTGTTTTGCCCAACTGCTTAAGGCGCCATTATTTGACATACTATAACCAAAAGACCTTTCGATTTCTTTATAGATGTTTTTTAATGAAGGGGGTAAAGTTACGTTTTCATTTACAGAGAATGCCAACCCATTTGCTTGATTAGGGTTATGATAAGGGTCTTGTCCAATAATCACAACTTTAACTTGATTAAGCGGGGTAAGTTTAAAAGCTTGAAATAAATTGGTTTTTGGAGGATAGATAGTTTTATTACTGTATTCCGATTCTATAAAAGCGAGTAGTTCAATAAAATACGCTTTCTTTGATTCCTTTAAGTAAATATCATCAAATGTCATAGAGTACCATTACATAATCATCCATGACAAAACCTCCACCAATGTCAGATACGACTTCTTTTTCTTTGATAAATCCTAGTTTTAGATAGGCATTAATTGCACGATAGTTATGCTTGTTTACAGTTAGATAGATTGGTTTTTGGTGTTTCTTGAGGATATCAACAAACCCTCTTAGAAGCCCTTTTCCATAGTAGGTTTTATCTAGATAGAATTTACTTAGAAATACCCGCTCGCCTACTTGTATCGCTGCAAACCCACAATTTTTATCATCCTTAACTAAGAAGTATTGATAGCCCTCATTAATTTGAGCTTTAATCGCTTCTTTTGTTAAGAATTTAGATAACATATAGTCAATTTGTTCTTGTGATAATAAATCATGGTAGGCTTCATTCCATATTGTTTTAGCCATCTTCTCGATTTTTCTAATAGCTTCTTTGGTCTCAACCAAAACAAATTGCATAAAACCCCTCCTATTCGTGATTACTTATTTGATCCCAAACGACTTTAATGATTTTAACAGCCTCATCTAACGTGTTTTTATCATGTAGGGCACTTGGCATCATTCGAATTCTTCCAAGACCTTTCGGCACAGTTGGGAAAATGATTCCTGAAACATATACTCCATTATCTAATAAAGCTTTAGAAAAAGCCATAGTTTTCGCTTCATCACCTATAATCACTGGTGTGATTGGTGTCTCGGAATGGCCAATATCAAACCCTTGTTTGACTAATGCATTTTTCAAGTGGTTAGAATTTTCCCATAATTTAGTTGTGTACTCATTTGATGATTCTAACAGTTTAATCGATTCGATAATAGCTGCACAAGCACCAGGCATCATCGAAGTTGAGAATAAGAGTGGTCTCGCCCGGTGAAGCAAGTATTCTTTCATTGCTTTACTTCCGGCTACATACCCTCCGACTACTCCAACCGCTTTAGATAATGTCCCAATAATAAAATCGACTTGGCCATGAAGCGAAAAATGATCGACAGTACCCCTTCCAGACTCACCTAATACGCCTGATCCGTGTGCGTCATCCACATAGGTTAAGGCATTGTATTTCTTAGCTAGTTTAACAATATCCGGGAGTTTCGCAATGTCACCATCCATTGAAAAGACGCCATCTGTGATGATTAATACTTGGTTATACTGACTTCTTTTTTCCAAGAGGATTCTTTCTAGGTCTTCCATATCACTGTGCTTATAGACTGCTTTATCGGCTCTTGATAGTCTTACACCATCAATGATTGAGGCATGATTAAGTTCATCTGAGATGATTAAATCGCCTTTTTCAGTTACTGCTTGAATGACCCCAATGTTGCACATATAGCCACTTTGAAATACCAAAACAGCTTCTTCACGTTTAAATCTAGCGATTACATCATCTAGTTCTTCATGAATCGCCATGTTTCCAACAATGGTTCTGACAGCGCCTGCACCAACGCCATAATAATTAATTGCTTCAATCGCTTTTTGTTTTACTTTGGGATGGCTCGCAAGTCCAAGGTAATTATTTGAACTTAAATTAATGACTTTTTTACCATTCAGTGTAATGATTGCCTCACAAGGCGTTTCATTGACGGGAAGCATTCTGTAGACACCATCTTTTTTGAGTTGTTCCACTTTTAACTCTAAATAGTTCATAAATCCTCCTTATGGAATCATGACAACTTTGCCAGATTCTCCTGAAGCCATAATTTGAAAGGCTTTTTCAAAGTCTTTCATGGAAATCACATGGGTTACAATCTTATCAAATTCGATGCGTTTTGATTCGATTAACGCAGAGACTTGTTGCCAGTTTTCATACATCTTACGTCCAGTAACACCATAAATTGTAATGCCTTTAAAGACAACATCATTGGATAAATCTATTTCTATTTTATCAGGAGTAATCCCTAACAAAGCCATATTACCACCTTTTTTTATGTACTTAAAGCTTTGTTCAATCGCGCTCTTATGTCCGGAAAACTCAGTGACTACATCTGCACCTTTCTGATCGGTTTCCTCTAGTACACGTTTAATGACGTCTTCTGTTTTAGGATTAATCACGACATCAGCCCCAATTGATTTTGCTAGTCCAATTCGATAAGGATTAACTTCAATCGCAATAATCTTTCTAGCCCCAACTACTTTGGCGACATTAATCCCCATTAGCCCAATTGGACCACATCCAATCACAACCACATTTTTGCCAATAATATCAAAGTGCAACATGGTATGAACTGCATTACCAAGTGGTTCTAATACTGATAAATACTTAGGGTCTGTTCCACTTTGATCAATAATTAAATTGGCTTCAGGCATTTTGATCATTTCTGCAAAACAACCATCAATGTCTACACCAATGATTTTTGTGTTTTCACATATGTGACCACGTCCACTTCGACAAAATTCACACTGGCCACATACTACATGGGTCTCAGAGGAAACAATATCTCCAACTTTAACCCTTTCCACTTCTGATCCAACTTTCAATACTCTACCTGAAAACTCATGTCCCACGGTTAGAGGCGGATTCATACGATTGCTTGCCCATCGATCCCAATTATAAATATGAACATCGGTCCCACACAGTGAGGCTGATAAAACCTCTATTAAAACTTCATGACTCTTTAAATTCGTTTCTAGTGGTTTATCAATGATTTCTAAACCCTTGTCGCGTTTTGTTTTTGAAAGTGTCAACATGTTTGTTCTCCTGTTTATTTAAGCAATCTTTCTTTAACCTTGATTAACTCATCATATAGTTCTTGTGGTACTTCTCCCAAGGATTGATAATAACGATAAAGATCGTCTAACTCATCCATCCAAGCGTTTTTATCCACCTTAAACAATTCATCAAAAGCCTCATCTGTTAACTTTAGTCCTGATAAATCAAGATCTTCTTTTCTAGGCATAATTCCTATTGGGGTTTCAATGCCTTTTCTAGTACCTTCTTGTCTTTCAAAAATCCATTTTAATATGCGTGAGTTATCACCGAATCCTGGCCATAAAAATTCACCTTTATCATTTTTTCTAAACCAGTTAACGTAATAAATCTTCGGTAAATCTTCTTCCTTAGTCCCTTGTTTCATGTCAAACCAATGCTGGAAGTAATCTTTGATGTGATACCCAATGAATGGAAGCATCGCAAAAGGGTCCCTTCTAACCTTTCCAATATCATTAGAGATTTGAGCAGCTGTGATTTCCGATCCCATCATTGAACCCATGAAAACCCCGTGATTAAAATCATAAGCTTCTGTTACAAGCGGGATGGTAGAAGCCCTTCTACCGCCTACAAGGATTGCAGAGATTAAGACGCCTTCCTTGTCATCGTATTCTTTCGCCAAATTAGGTGCTTGTTCGATTGAAACTGTGAATCTTGAGTTAGGATGAGCAGCAGGCTCTCTATCCGTAATTGTCCATGGTTGTTTTTTCCAGTTCATTGCCTTAATTGGTGTCTCATCCATACCTTCCCAGTAAACATCGTTGTCTTCAGTAATCGCAACATTGGTAAAAATAGTGTTTTTTTCGATGGATTTCATCGCGTTATAGTTTGTTTTATAAGAAGTTCCTTTAGCAACACCAAAGAAACCTTTTTCCGGGTTAATTGCATAAAGTTTCCCGTCATCTTTCTTAAAAATCCACGCAATATCATCTCCAACTGTCTCCACACGCCATCCGGGAATGGTAGGCAATAACATTGCTAAGTTGGTCTTCCCACAAGCACTTGGAAATGCGCCTAAAATAAACTTAGACTTTCCCTCTGGATTGGTGAGTTTTAGTATCAACATATGTTCAGCCATAAAGCCTTCTTCTCGTCCGATTTTGGAGGCAACTCTTAGTGCTAGACACTTTTTGCCTAAAAGGGCATTTCCACCATAACCGGATCCATATGACCAAATGAGTCTTTCTTCAGGAAAGTGAGCAATGTATTTATCTTCAATTGGTGCGGATGGCCAAGGTACATCAGGTCTTCCATCTAGCGGATAACCGACGCTATGTAAACAAGGAACAAAGTCTTTTCCAGATTCAATAATATCTAGAATATGTTCACCCATACGCGTCATAATTCGCATGTTACACACAACATAAGGCGAATCAGTTAATTGAATGCCATACTGAGCGATTGTAGCACCTACAGGCCCCATCACAAATGGTATGACGTACATGGTTCTACCTTTCATAGCGCCAGAAAATAGTTTTTCCATCTTTGGTTTTAATATTTTGGGGTCAATCCAATTGTTGGTAGGACCAGCATTTTCTTCTAAAACGGATGAAATAAACGTCCGGTTCTCCACTCTTGCAACATCCGATGGATCAGAGAAGAATGCATAACTAGAAGGTCTTTTATCAGGGTTCAATCGAATCGCTTTATTTGCCCTTACTTGTTCTTCTAGTAAACGGTTGTATTCATCTTGTGAGCCATCACAAAAATGAATTCTGTCTGGTTTACAGAGATTCGCCATCTCAGTAATCCACTCATTTAACTTACGATAATCCATAATTATACCTCGTCTTTTCTTAATAATAAAAGCGTTTTCAATCACACTTTTATTATATCATTCTATAGGGTCTATTAAAACCAAAAAAAGGCACCTTTTAATAAAAGTGCCTTTTGGAAATGATCAGAAATTATTTAATTAATGATGCAAAATATTTAAGTGTTCTGATTAATTGTGCTGTGTAAGTCATTTCATTGTCATACCATGACATAACTTTAACAACTTGTTTGTCGCCTGCATTTAAGATTTGAGTTGTGTTAGCATCAAAGATAGATGATGGTGAACCAACGATGTCTGCAGACACGATAGGATCTTCAGTGTAAACTAAAGATTCGTTTGAAGCCTTCTTGAATGCTTGATTGATTTCTTCAACAGAAACTTGTTTTTTAAGTTCTACTGATAAGTCAACGATTGAACCAGTGATAGTTGGAACGCGTAATGCAGTACCATCTAATTTACCGTTTAAGTGTGGTAATACTTTACCTACAGCTTTAGCGGCACCAGTTGTTGAAGGAATGATTGAAGCTGCTGCTGCTCTACCACGACGAGTCATATAACCCTTCTTGTGTGGTTGGTCCATTAATGATTGGTCATTAGTGTAAGCATGAACTGTAGTCATGAATCCCCATTCAACGCCGAATTCTTTGTCAAGAACGTCGATCATTGGTGCTAAGCAGTTTGTAGTACATGAAGCACCTGAAATGATTGATTCTGAACCGTCTAATACGTTGTGGTTAACGTTGTAAACGATAGTCTTGATGTTTTTGGAGCTTGCTGGAGCAGAAAGAACAACTTTCTTAGCACCTGCAACTAAGTGTGCACTTGCTTTTTCTTCATCTAAGAATAAACCAGTACATTCAAGAACTACGTCGATTCCTAAATCTTTCCAAGGTAATTCTTTTGGATCTCTAACTGCAAGAATTTTTGCTTTCTTACCGTCAACTACTAGGTATTCACCTTCAACTGATACTTGACCAGGGAATCTACCTTGAGCAGTATCATACTTTAATAGATATGCAAGTTCATCTGCATTTGATAAGTCATTTAACGCTACGACTTCAAAAGCGTCGCTTTGGTGCATTAAACGGAATGCTAAACGGCCGATACGACCAAATCCATTGATTGCTACTTTAATAGCCATTGAAAAAACCCTCCTTATATTTGGTTTTTGTTTCCATTGTTATTTTATCATTTTATCCCTAAATTTCAAGGCATTTCAACTCGTTCACCCTGTATTTAAGTTATGTAAACGTTTTAATCATTGGTGATGAATGTTTCTTTAATTCTTTTTGCAAATTGATTTTCTACGTTTTTTAAAAAACGTGCTGTCTTATTCGAAATCCTAACATGAATTTTCGTTACATTATGTAAGTCTAAATGTAGTCTATCGGCAGACAGTTCACAATCATAGTTCTTTGGCTCAATAATGAATGCATGTTTTTCAGATAATACGATTGGATAAGCCATACGATGTTTTACAGTTTCAAATGGTGCAGATAATGTAAGTTGAACGGCTTTGATGTCATGATCGATAATTGCCCCACCAAGTGCATAATTATAAGCTGTTGACCCGGTTGGTGTAGAAATACAAATGCCATTACCTCTTGTGGTCATAATTAGATTGTCGTCGATGTATACATTCGCTTCCAACATTTTAAACTTACCACTAACAAACACCTCGTTCATCGCAAGCCCTTCATAGGCACCTGCCTTATAACTTAATAATGAGAATTCATTAATTTGATAATTTGTATTGAGCAGATTTAAGATATCATCCAACTCTTGAGGTAAGAATTCTGTGTAAAACCCAAGATTACCCGTGTGGATTGAGACAAATAAAACATGATCCAGAAGATGTGAGTACTTGGCTACTGCGTTTAAAACCGTTCCATCTCCACCAATGGTAAAGACGATATCAGGGTTAGTCTCATCATAATCCCCGTTGATTTTTTCCATCAACTGATCCTTTAAAAGAATGCTCTCTTGATTTTTTTTATGCAGGACTGTATACTTCAAACTATCAACTCCCATTTATAAATATATCATAGTTCTTGATATTTTGGAGTAAATAATAGATAATAGTAACGGGTGATGCTTAAATGAAAACAAATATTGAAATTGAGTTCAAGACGCCTTTAGATGAAAAGCAATATTTTGATTTATTGAACGAGTTTGAATTAGAGAATAATATCTTTAAACAAACGAACTTTTACTTTGATTCCGAAGAGTATTATTTTAGAAAAAACAAGATTGTATTAAGAGTCCGCAAAAAAGGTGAGCACTTCTACAAAATCACTTTAAAGTCACACAGCGACAAAGGTGCTTTTGAACAACACGTTTTACTAGATGAACAAGAAGCGACTGACATGATTAAAAATGGGTTTAACACAAAGGACTTTTTTGACATAGATCAAAATGTTACTTTACTAGGTACACTAGACAACTATAGAGTGTCGATTCCTTACAAAGATGGTGAACTATTTTTTGATAAAGTAGAATACTATGGCATTACTGATTACGAACTCGAATATGAAGTCGATAACTATGATGTAGGTAAAAAGTTTTTTGAAGAATTCTTAAAACACTACAACATTACACAAAAGCCTTCTATTAGAAAAAGCGAAAGAATTTATAAAACAAAAGGCATAAAAGCATAACAGGAGAAAACCTCTCCTGTTTTTTTGTAAGCGTTTAACGAAAAACAGTGGTTCAATATCTGACTTTTTGTATTATACTAGACATGGATTTACAAGGAGGCCCACATGCGTATTGAATTTGATGAGAAATTAGATTTTCAAGATGTATTGATTAGACCTAAACGTTCTACCCTATCGAGTAGAAAGGAAGTTCAACTAGAGAGAACCTACACATTCAAACATGCTTCAAAGACTTGGACTGGTGTTCCAATCATGGCAGCAAATATGGATGGTGTTGGCACATTAGAAATGGCATTATCCCTTCAGGAAAAACAATTGTTTACTTGTTTGGTCAAAAGCTACAGCGAGCGTGAAATCGCTAGTTCAATGGATAAACTAGATCCAAACCTATTCGCAGTATCGACAGGTACAAGCGAACACGACTTTAAAAATTTAACAAGTATCTTGAATCAAAATCCGAGTATAACCTTTATCTGTATTGATGTTGCAAATGGGTATAGTGAAGCCTTCGGGGAGTATGTCTCTAAAGTGAGAGCGCACTATCCAAATCATGTTATCATTGCTGGTAACGTTGTAACGGCAGATATGACTCAAGAATTAATCCTAAGAGGTGCCGATATCGTTAAAGTCGGAATTGGACCTGGTAGTGTTTGTACAACAAGAATCCAAACCGGCGTTGGGTATCCTCAATTATCTGCAATCATCGAATGTGCTGATGCAGCTCACGGGTTAGGTGCTCACATCATCTCTGATGGCGGTTGTACATGTCCTGGGGATGTCGCAAAAGCATTTGGGGCTGGGGCTGACTTCGTTATGTTAGGCGGGATGTTTGCTGGTCACATCCAAGGTGGCGGAAAAATCATTAGCGAGTTCCATGATACCCTTCAAAAAGATATGAGAACTTTTGAACCGATTTATAAAGAGATTAAATTTGTCCAATTCTATGGCATGAGTTCTTCTACTGCAATGCTCAAACATAAAGGTGAAGTTGCAGATTACAGAAGTTCAGAAGGTAGAACCGTGAAGATTCCATTTAAAGGACACGTTGAAGATACAATCAAGGATATATTAGGTGGCATTAGATCCACTTGTACCTATGTTGGTGCAAAAACCCTCAAAGACTTATCCAAATGTACTACATTCGTTAGAGTACATAGACAATACAACGATATTTATACAAGACATTAATTGTGAACTAGTTAGGTTCTCCTAACTAGTTCATTTTTTTAGAAAAAAAACTGCTATAATGAGCAGTTTATAACAGTGTAGTTAGATAGGCAATTATAGGATATAATAGCGTGTTTAGTAATAACAACACCTGATATCTTAATAATACGCGTTTATATAACTTGTTCTTCGTTTTTATAAAGATGAATAGATTAGGAATCACAAAAACAGTATATATAAAGCAAATTAGTAATAGAACAAGCTTAATATTGTCCAATCTGTATGATAGTATCAACGAAAGCATTTGATAGATATTATAAGAAACCAATGTTACAATGGTTGGTTTCTTATATTCTTCATAGGTCTTCCGATTACCTTCCCATATCACTGGAAGTGCGTTTATCGCAAAAACAAACAGTATTTCCAAGAGTAGTCCCATTTTGATTCCTCTTTTCTATAAATTAGGCTGTTATTGTGATTTTACCAAATCTAAATTTAGTGTATGAGCGGCCATGCATTACGCCATTAGTTGCCATCGTTAGACCTTTTCCACTCACGTAACCACCGTATACCACGATGGAGATCTTACATATGTTTTTGTTCTTGTTTAATCTCTTCGAAATATTTCTTGATTGCTTGTTGGTAATCGCAAGTCTCACCAGCAGGACAATCTTGACACATAACGAGTTGTCTTAAGCGTCTTGGAATAAAGACTCTAATCTCCTCGTCATTATAGCCTACTTGCATTCTCTTATCATCAATAATGATTGGTCGTTTTAAGACACTTGGATTATCGATGATGAAATCCTTAAGTTGACTAACTGACATAGACTCAACGTCTAAATCTTGATCTTTAAATACTTTCGAACGAGTTGAAATGATATCTTCAAACCCATTTTCAGCATTCTTAAGCATCAATGAGATGTCATTCGCAGTGATACGATTTGAGAATAAATTCTTCTCTTCGTAAGGCAAATGATGTTCTTCTAACCACTTTTTCGCTTTTCGACATGAAGAACAACTTGGTGTAGTAAAAATTGTAATCATTGTCTTTCCCCTTCCTTGGGCACAGGTATTAGCCTGTAGCACTTTCGTGATCAATCATTTTGATTGCTAGTTAATTATAAACGTTTTTAGAAAAAATATCAATATTCAAAAGCGGTTTCATATAATTTATCACATATTAGACCCTAAAAGGGATTATTTTCATCTTTCAATGAGTTTTTTATCATTTAATGACAATATATTGTATAATATATACTAATTATGAAAGGAATTGATAATATGCAAACATGGGATTTATCAATATTTTACCCAAATTATGATGAATGGCAGAAAGATCTTGACATATTTGAAGCTCAAATTGACAAATTCAAAGATTTTAAAGGCAAACTAGGTACGTATGAAGGCTTTAGAGATTATTTATTACTTGAAGAAGACATCGTCAAAACATTATACAAAGTTTATGCTTATGCCCATCTTGGAGCGGATTTAAATCTAAAAGACAACGAACTAGGGTCTAAATACCAATCTGTTCAACTTAAGCTTGCTAAACTAGGACAAGCTACTTCTTTCTTCTCACCAGAAGTGATTTCTGTTGGGAAAGAAAAAATCATGGAATTCGTGGAAAGAGATCCACGTTTAGTTCCATACAAGTTCGTGATGGAAAAATTATTCTTCCAACAAGAACATGTATTGTCTGATGATAACGAACGCATCATGGCGCTTCATCAACCAATTAGAAGCATTCCTACTTCAATGTATAATGCGCTAGCAGTTGGTGATAGAACCGATGAAACAGTTACTTTGTCAGACGGTCAAACCTTAAAGATTAACACATCAAACTATCGCTCAATTCTTCCTAATTTGAAGAATGCAAGTGATAGAAAAACTGTATTTGAAGCCGTATTCAAACGTTATAAAGATAATAAAAATGCATTTGCAAACCTTTATAATTTAGTACTTCAAAACTTAGCAGCATCCTATAAAGCTAGGGGATACAAATCGGCACTAGAATCAAAACTGGATTCTAATAACATTCCTGTTTCTGTATTCATGAACTTAAAAGACGTTGCTTATCAAAATGTAGACACCATCAAACGTTATATTAAACTTCGTAAAGACTATCTTGGATTAGATACATATCATACGTATGATCGTTTCTTACAACTCGCTAAGAGTGATAAGACTTATGATTATAATGAAGCTAAGAAATTATTCTTTGAATCCTTAGAAGGTCTTGATGAAGAATTTGTTAAAAATGAAAAAGCAGCATTAGATGAAGGTTATGTCGATGTTTCACCTAAAGAAGGTAAACGTACTGGGGCATATTCAAGTGGTTTTTATGGATGGCATCCATTCATTCTACTTAACCATGACAATACACTCGATAGCGTATTTACTTTAGCCCATGAAGCAGGACACTCCGCACATACAATCTTCTCCAACAACGCACAACCAATGGCTGTCGCAGATTACACAATATTTGTTGCTGAAATCGCCTCTACATTCAATGAACACTTACTAAGTGATCACTTATTAAAACAAGCAAAGACTAAAGAAGAGAAAATTGTGATTTTAGAAAATGCTATTGATGGAATCATGGCAACCTTCTTCCGTCAAACCTTATTCGCAACCTATGAATATGAAGCGAATAAACTAGTCGAACAAGGCGTACCAATTACTGAAGCTTCTTTATCTAAAATCATGGTAGACTTATATAAACATTATTATGATATCGATATTCGTGAAGAGGAAGGCAAACAATATGTTTGGGCATATATCCCTCACTTATTCCACACACCATTCTATGTCTATCAATACGCAACTTCTTACAGTGCTTCATTAAAAGTATACGATAACGTCAAGAAAGGTCTTCCAAACGCAATGGAAAACTATAAGAAGATGTTAAAGGCTGGTGGTTCAGACTATCCAGTAGAAATCGCGAAGCTTGCTGGTGCTGACTTAACGGACAAATCCACATTTGAAGCTGTAATTACACGTTTTAACTTCTTAATTGATGAATTAGAAAAAACTCTAAAACAATAACTACTAAAAAAGGTCTGGGATTTCCTAGACCTTTTTGTTTTGATAGATTACTTTGTAATATGTTTTGGTTTCATTGTATAAATACCACTTACTGGTATTGTAAACATAAACCCAATAACTTGTTTCTTAGAGTGTTCGACTATTTTTCTAACGGCCTGAACGATGTCTTCTGCTTTTTGTCCTTCAGGAACAACGGTAAAGATGGTTTTAGAATTCTTTTGTTCATCATCAAGTGAACGTTGGAAAGGTCCAGATAGTAAGAAGTTCAATCCTTCATTATCCATAATTGCACGTGCCATACCTTTAGAATCTAAAATGGTAGCGCCACGAACTTCGAGTTCCAAAAACTTTTTAAATATTTCATCTAAATAGGATAAATCGTTTAATACAATAAATAAAACTTCCATATTAGTGTCCTCCTTCTAATTCTAAATCATCTACACTGGATAATTGATCCAACTTGTCTAATCCGTTGATTTCTCCAGACTTACCAATTGCGTACTTAGCAAATACTGGTCCCATTGTTTCATATACCAATATTGATAACATAATGATGGTAGAAATCGCTGGATATAACATGTTCATTTGTGCAGAAACAATGACTAATAACCCGATTGATATACCACCTTGAGGTAATAAAGCAATCCCTAAATACTTTCTAACGGTATCTGGTGATTTCATGATGATTGCCCCAACCATTATACCAATAATTTTACCAAATCCTCTTGCAAAAATATAGACTACCGCGATTAAAATCAACAATGTGTCTGATTTTAAAATCGCTAAATCTAGACTTGCACCTGCTAATGTGAAGAACAATACATAGAATGGTGTAGATAAGTCATTGATTGCAGAGAATGAGTTATTTGGACGTTTAGCAAAGTTTGCTAGGGAAGTCCCAATCATGATATTCATTAATAATTGTGAGAATGCAATCCCATAATCATGTAAATAATGGTTTACAATCGAAGATAATCCAATTGAGAATAAGACAGTTAATAATGCCAGTATTTGAATATCATCTCTTACTTTGTCGAATTTATTTGCTAATTTAGAGAGTACATATCCGATCAATGCTCCAAGTATAACTGACCCAAACACTTCAATGAATGGTTTAGAGAACATTAGCCAAGATGGTTGACTTATGCCTTGTGGAACTAAAATGGTTGCGAATGAGATAAAGAATCCAAAGACAACAATCCCATATATATCATCAAGTGCAGTGACTGGTAGAATGGTCTTAGTGACAGGACCGTAAGCTCTATATTGACGAATGACCATCATTGTAGCTGCTGGCGCAGTTGCCGCAGACATTGACGCTAAGATTAAACCAAATGCGATATTCTTGTTTGAGAAGGGTAAGTATGAACTCATGATGTAATCTGGTTTAGGTAAGAACAACATCGCTAGGAATACTACAAGCACCGCACCGATAACTTCGAATGTAGTTAATACGATTACCGATTTACCCATCTTCTTAATGGACTTAATTGCAAATTCACTACCAATTGAGAAGGCAATGAATGCTAACGCAATTTCACTGATAAATCCTAGTGACTTACTATCAGCAGGTGTGATAAACCCTTCATATCCTTTAAAGATCAATCCTAGGGATGGCCCTAAAAGTAGACCTAATACTAGATACCCACTGACGTTAGGTAGTTTAAATTTTCTGGCCAATAATGCACCAACAAATCCAATAGCTAATACAATAGCTAGTTTAAAAATTAAAACATAAACATCCATATAAACACCCCTTAAAAATAATAAAAAAAACGCATAACTTACTTACACGCTTAATTACTCCTATGAGGTTAGCTGACGGGTTCAGGACATTAAGTATCCTTACAAATATGATTCACCCCTAATAATTGGTTCCCCCACTCCAAACGATTCGGAGACATAACAGCCAAATTATATCATAATGAAACGCTTTGTCAACCAAAGAAACGGTTTTCTTTGACAAAAGCGTTTTACTATATTAAAATATCAATATACGTTGAGATAGAATAGTACTAATTATGAGTATGCCAAGAGAGAGGGGATGGTGGGAACCCTTTATATGACTAGTTAGGAATGGGCCTATTGAGTAATAGCTTGTCGGCTTAAAGACACATTAAGAGGGCTATGGAAACATAGAACTAAGGTGGTACCGCGATTATGTCGTCCTTAGAATTAAGGGCGTTTTTTTATTATTATAGGAGGATTTAATATGAAAAGACTAGTATCTGGAATCCAGCCATCTGGAAGCATCACTTTAGGTAATTACCTAGGGGCTATCAAACAATTTATCGCTTTACAGGAGGAATTAACTGACACAGAATTCTTTATTTTTATCGCTGATTTACATGCGATTACAGTTACACAAGATAAAACTCAACTAAGAAAGAGTATCCGAAGTTTAGCAGCAATCTATTTAGCTTGTGGACTAGATCCAGAAAAAGTTAATCTCTTTGTTCAATCTGAAGTCATAGAACACAACCAATTAGGCTACATAATGGAATCTACCGTTTACGTACCTGAACTGGAACGTATGACTCAATACAAAGACAAGAAACTTAAACAACAAGCAGGTATTAAGTCCAATCTACTAACCTATCCAGCATTAATGGCTGCCGATATTCTTCTTTATGATGCAGATATCGTTCCTGTTGGAGAAGACCAAAAACAACATCTAGAACTCACCAGGGATTTAGCCATTAGATTTAACTCTCAACATGGGGATACTTTCAAAGTACCAGAACCATTAACACCAAAAATAGGTGGAAAGATTATGTCTTTACAAGACCCTCATAAGAAAATGAGTAAATCAGATGAAAACCCTAAAGGCGTTATCTTCTTATTAGATGACTTAAACGTTATCAAAAACAAGATAAAATCCGCTGTAACAGATAGCGATACAAGAATCGTATACGATGTTGAAAATAAACCTGGCATCTCCAACTTGTTATCGATTTATTCGATCATCACTGGTCAATCCATTTCTGAAATTGAAAAGACGTATGCAAACTCAAACTATGCAGAGTTCAAAGCCAATTTGGCAGAAAAACTCGTCGAATACATCAGACCCATCCAAGAACGTTATCAAACATTACTCGCCTCACCTGAACTAGATTTGGTTCTAGATAAGGGTAGAGATAACGCAAGACATATTGCCTATAGAAAGATTCAAAAAGTTTATAAGCGACTAGGACTTGGCAGAATTAAATAGTAAATAATCCCTTAGATAAGACATTTAACAGTCCTCTAAGGGATTTTTTTATTGTGTTGCACTTGTTATACTAAACTATCAAAAAAAACTAGCTCAGATTTGAGCCCCTCTTTGTAAACCTCTACAAACTATAATTATTTGTAGTGTCTACATTAAGGGGATCATATCAGATGAGCTAGTTATCGTTTAATTTCCATGTAGTTAATGTCTGCTACAGATTCTCCATCCATTTGTAAGAAGGTATTAGATTCATAAGAAACTTTAACCTCTTTACACGGAATAATCTTTACGTATCTCTTAAACATTACATGCCAACCTAAGTAGATGGTTGGGAATATTAAGAATAGTAAGATCCTTGGAATTCTATGAATGATCATCATCTCTAAAATATCATCTTCGCGTTTTGATTTTGGTGAGAACTTCATTCCTCCACCCATATAACAACTATTAGCTGCTAATGCAAACCATACTTTGTTATAGGTTTTTTCAACGCCATCAATCGTAATAACGGCTTTTCTTGGTTTAAATGTTAAGAAGCATTTCAAAGCAGTTTTAAAATAATTGACCGCAGTCTTCTTCTTAGTGCTCGTGTTGACATAGTGACACACCATCGCATCCACGCCCATACCAGTCCCATTTAAGAATAGTGATTCTTTTCCGCTAAAGGTGACTTTAGGTAAGTCTTTGATATATGGTGTGATTTCAATTAAGTGTTCCTTGGATTTGAGGCTTCTAATGAAGTCATTCCCTGTTCCGGCTTTTAACACATAAATTGGCTGGTTAACATCAATGTCTCTAATTGAGTTTACTAGGTGATGAAGTGTTCCATCTCCACCAACGATAATTATTCTGTCCTCTTTACTAACCGCAGTCAAAAAATCTTTGACAGATACAATTTCAAATATGTTATGAATTTGAACCTGATTCCCTAAATTTAGTAAATATTTTTGAAGATCTAAGACCGTTTCTTTACTCTTACCATTTCTTGAAAGTGGATTATAGAGAATGATATCCATGGGCACCTCCTAAAGAATTTCGACTAATGCAAACTTCTTCTTCCCTCTTCTTATAATAACATATTTGTCAAAGTATGCTTCATTTTTAGTGATAACAAAATCAAAATCTGTGACTTTAAGTTCATTAACCATGACAGCACCACTCTTAACAAATTCACGGGCTTCACGTTTTGAACTTGCGAGTTTTGTTTCAACAAGCGCATCTAGGATATTGATAGATTCTGATTCAATACTATCTAATCCTTTCTTTGCCATTTGTAATTCTTCTAAAGATAGTTTTGAAAACTCACCTGAGAAAAGAGAGTCCGTAACATTAAGTGCGTTTGCCAGTTTGGTTTCACCATGAACCAGTAACACAACTTCATAAGCCAGTCTCTTCTGAGCAATACGTTTTTCAGGTTCTTTAGTAGTCTCTTCCATAAGGGCTTCGATTTCCTCTTTAGACAACAAAGTTAACATCTTTAAGTACGTTAAGATATCATCATCGGATGTATTTAGGAAGTATTGGTATAGTTCATATGGGCTAGTTAATGCTTCATCTAACCAAAGTGCACCCGATTCGCTCTTGCCAAACTTCGTTCCATCTGATTTAAGTAATAATGGTGAACTCATGGCTACAGCATCGTGTTTTTCACCAACCGTTTTTCTAATTAGTTCTAGACCAGTTGTAATGTTACCCCATTGGTCAGATCCACCAAATTGAATCTTACAATCCATATTTTGATATAGATGTAACCAGTCGATGGCTTGAATTAACATATAAGAAAACTCAGTATAGGAAATACCAGTTTCTAATCTAGCTTGGACAGTTTCCTTAGATAACATATAGTTGATATTAAAGTTCTTACCAAAATCCCTTAAAAATGAAATCATATCAATCTTTGAAATCCATTCATGGTTGTTAACAAAGATTGCATCTTTTTGGAATTTAGATAATTGGACCTTAATCTTCTCAGCGTTCGCAAGTGACTCATCTAGTGTTAGAAGCTTGCGTTCTGATGTTTGTCTTGGATCCCCAATTAAACCTGTTGCCCCACCAATTAACACAACTGGTTTGTGTCCATGTTTAGCGAGTAACATGATTCTAATAATTTGGACTAAATGTCCGACGGTTAAAGACATCCCTGTTGGGTCAAACCCGCAATAGAAATGTACTTTATCATTATCAAGCAATGCTTTTGCTTTTTCTTCATTTGAGACGTCTTTAATAAATCCACGCCACTTTAATTGTTCGTATAAACTCATTGTTTTTCTCCTTTATTTATAAAAAAACGTCCTTAAAAAAATCTAAGGACGAATAATCGCGGTACCACCTTAGTTCTAGACAATCGTCCAGCACTCTAATTTGATGATCTCAGAAAGTGTATTTCCATAACTGTTTGCTTTGTTTTCACCAACCACAAAGTCTCTTCATTCATAACGTGTTACTTTAGTTAATCTTTCGTCATCGATCGATTTATAATGATTCTCTTCTTACAATGTAGTGTGGCAACACAACTTGTAGCGAATCTGGTGTTTCTTTATTCATTAGTTTAGTTAATAATCTCATCGCTACTGCCCCAATATCATATACTGGAATATCAATAGATGTCATTGTAGGTCTTGATAAAATACCATATTTAGTATTTTGGAAGCCTGCAACAACCACTTGACCTGGAACCGTACGACCGGATTCATTGGCAATATTCATAAATGATACAGCGATAGAATCACGCACCCCAATGGCACCGTCAATAACCTTATCACTAAAGAAATTTGCAAAATGTTGTCTGTTTACTGAGGTATTCCCAGATGTTCTGAAGATTTTTGGTTCTAAACCAGATTCTTTCATAGCATTTGAATACCCAAGTTCTTTTTGATCATTAACTGAATATTTACGAACAGTTGATAAAAGATAAATGTTCTTCTTACCTTGTTCAACCATTAATTTAGTAATTTCATACCCAGCTTTTTCATAATCGATGGATACGGAAGGAACGGTTTTATCATCGTAAATAACGTTAGCTAAAACAAATGGGATTTCATTTCTTTCCAATGTTTCTTTAGTAGCTTTCATTTGATTGCTATCAAGTTCATCATTTAAAAGTAATAATCCATCTACTTGTTCCGCAACGATGTCGTTTAGCAAATCTTCCATATTTGCATTTTCATGAGCAGAGAATAACTTAATTGAATAGCTATATTTCATCGCAATATCAGAAATACCACCAAGCATTTCTGCTACGCTGGCTCTAGTAATGTCTGAAATTAATACGCCTACAGTTGTTGTTTTTCTACTTGCAAGGCCCCTAGCAATCGCATTTGGACGATAACCTAGTTCCTTGATAACTTTTAATACTCTATCTCGTGTGTCTGGTTTAACCTTTTCTGGATTATTCAAAACACGTGAAACCGTTGCTAATGACACTCTTGCCGCTAGTGCTACTTCGTAAATTGTCACTTTTGTGCTCATTATCTCAACTCCTCATAACACATTAATTATATCACTTCGTGTAAAGGCTTTCAACTGATTTATGAAAAATTTTCATATTTGAAGTGATTGTGAACTCCTCGTAATTTAAAAGAAAAAACCGGCACGATTCGTACCGGTTTCAACTCTTTAAAATGTTCTTTTTTCTTTGATACGTGCAGCTTTAGTTGAAAGCGTGCGGATGTAGTTAAGTTTAGCTCTACGAACTTTACCACTACGAGCAACTTCTAGACGATCGATAGATGGACTATTCACTGGGAATGTTCTTTCTACTCCTACGCCATAGGAAATCTTACGAACTGTGAAAGTTTCACTGATACCGCCACCTTGACGTTTAATTACCAATCCTTCAAATAATTGGATACGTTCGCGGTTACCTTCTTTAATTTTTACATACACTTTAACTGTATCACCAGGAAAGAAAGCAGGTACTTCCTTCATGTATGCGCTCGTAAGCTCTTGGATCAATTGTTGACCTTTAGCTCTTGCCATATTTTCTTCACTCCTAATCTTCCAGTGTTCATAAAGGATTCTCTAGCGGACCACTGTGCTTTACCGATTAACGGCATTTTGTATTATATCATAGATATATATTTGCTTCAAGTGTTTTTGCGTAAAATCGCTTGCTCTATTTTGACAATATTGAAATACATATCTGAAATAAACTCTATTCTTCTTCAAGCTCTATTTTGATTTGTGCTAAAAGCTTCATATCTTCTTTCGATAATTCGTACTTTTCTAGTAAGTCTTTACGCTTGATGTAGGTTTGTTTCAATGCTTCATAATGGCGCCATTTAGCAATTTCCTGGTGATTTCCATTTCTTAAAACTTCAGGAACTTCATGGCCTTTATAAGTTGCAGGTTTTGTATAGTGAGGGTGTTCTAAAAGCCCATTTGAGAACGAATCGTTTTCATGAGATTCTTTTTTGATAACATCCTCTTGAAGTCTTACAATTGCGTCTGTCATAATCAACGCAGGAAGTTCTCCCCCAGTTAATACATAATCCCCAACGGATACTTCTTCATCCACATAATGATAAATGCGTTCATCAAATCCTTCATAATGGCCAGCCAAGATGATGATATGATCCAATTTTGAGAAGTCTTCTGCCATCTTTTGATTGAAGGTTTTGCCTCTTGGAGAGGTAATAATCACTTTGGTGTTTTCTTTTTTTAATGCCTTTAACGCTTCATATAATGGTGGAAATTGTAGTAACATTCCAGCACCACCACCATAAGGCGTGTCGTCCACTTTTTTATGTTTTGATAAACTATAATCCCTTAAATCAAATACATTAACTTCTGCTAAACCTAGTCCTAAAGCACGGCGCATAATGGATTCATTCAGTGCGCTTTTTACCATGTCAGGGAAAATGGTTATAATGTCTATTTTCACAATAATCCCTCAATTTCCTCTATGATAATTACATCACTAATATCCTTAACAAATGCACCAACAAATGGCACTAAAGTCATTTTGGTTTCTGTTTTAATTTGTAATAAATGTCCTTGTGGGACTTCAATTATATCATTGACTACCCCAACCTTTTGGTTGTGTTGGTTATAGACTAATAGACCAATCAAATCTTGATAATGATACTCATCTTCATGTAGTGTTGGCGCCTCATCTGTAAAGATGGATAACCCTTTGTATTTTTCAACTAAATTGATGTCATCAAGCCCATCAAACTTCACAATCAAATAATCGTTGGTTTCTCTTACGGACTTAATTAGCAGTTCAATTCGTTCATTCTTATAGTCAATATAAACGACTTTTCCTTTAACAAAACGATCAAAGTCGCTATCTGTTTTGATTTTTAGTTCACCACGTATCCCGTGTGTGTTTGCGATTCTACCGATTTCATAACTCATTTTTATCACCACCTACATTATACATGAATACGAAAAAAAAAGAGACTACTCTCTTCTTTAAAATGCATCAATGTCAATTTTTACGTGCTTGCCTTCTTTAGAAGCACCAGCATAAACAATTGTACGAATGGCTGAGGCAATCTTTCCGCCCTTGCCAATGACACGTCCTAGGTCTTCCTGATTAACAAGAATCTGAATAGCTAAGTCCGATCCATCATCCGCAAGTGTTTTAACAAGTACATCCTCAGGGTGAAGCACCAATGGCGTAACGATATTTTTGATAAGTAAATCATAATTAATAGCCATTTTTACGAATCCCCCTTTGGTATTATTTGTCTAAAATTGAATATTTCTTAAATAAGCTTCTAACTGTTTCAGTAGGTTTTGCGCCATTTTCAATCCATTTAGCTGCTTTTTCTTTATCGATGTTTACGACAGCAGGTGATTTAACTGGATCATATGTACCGATGATTTCTAAGAAACGTCCATCTCTTGGTGATGTAGCGTTTGTAGCAACTACGCGGTAAAATGGGTTTTTGTTTGAACCAAAACGTTGTAATCTAATTTTAACCATATTTTTTTCACTCCTTTGTATCTACTACTATTATACTCAGTAAGTTTTTCTTGTCAAGTATTTTTCCTTTACACTTCGAAAATAACTTGTTGTGCTTCCAAAAGGCTCTTCTCAAATTTGCTGACGCCTTTCATTTTTTCTAATGAAACTTTGATTTCTTTTTCCTTAGACTTATCAAAGTATATGGTTGCATACTTACCTTTTTGAGAATGGTAAGTCACATTAACATCTAACTCTTTAATTCTTTTAACGACTTCTGCGTTTTTAATATATACAATATATGATATGCGGTTAACCTGCATGACAACTGCTCTCCTTTAAGAAGCCCAACTCATTTGGGGCTTTTACATGAGATGATACAATCGAAGCTAATACCCTAGAAAGATCATCAAGATCGGCTTGAATTTTTTGTTCAAGCGATAAGTACTTCTTCACTTCTTCTTTTTCAAAGAGGGTCTTTTTAGCACTTGCAAGTTCTAAAACTGTCTTTTTGAAGTCCGGGTGATACTGTCCACCAAGAACTTGTATTTCACCAAACTTAGAATTCGCTATTTGATATGCTTTTGACTCTTCTTTAAAGTTTTCTTCTATATGTTTCTTCAATCTTAATAACTCAGTGAAGTCAGGACTTCTTTTGATCTCGTCTGCTACTTCATAAGCTTTAAGTAATATTTCCGTTCTATTCAAATAAATCACCTAATATTAATATACGTTTTTTTTAGTGTTTTGTCAAAATAAGTCTCCTCATTAGAAATTATGTTATAATTAACACGAGGTGTTTATTATGATATTAATGAAAGACATTATTAGAGAAGGTCATCCTACTTTAACAACTGTTGCCAAACCGGTAAAAATGCCTGTTTCTGAAGCAGACCGTAAAATCGCATTTTCACTACTACAATACGTTATTAATTCACAAGATGAAGAGATATCAAAAAAATATGGTTTGAGACCTGGAGTTGGTTTAGCTGCGCCACAAATCAATGTTTCAAAAAGAATGTTCGCAATGCATGTTCATGATATGGATGGCAGTTTAACGAGTATGATTGTGGTTAATCCAAGAATCATCAGTCGTTCAAATGAAATTGTATTTTTAAATGGTGGGGAAGGTTGTCTTTCTGTTGACAGAGAAACAATAGGATTAACACCCAGACATCAATCCATTCAGTTTGAGGCCTATGTCTATGATTTGCAAACCAATGATTTCATCCTTAAAAAGGGTACTTTGAGTGGATATACCGCAACCGTATTCCAACACGAATATGATCATTTAGATGGCATCATGTATACTTCAAAACTATACATTGAGATTCCAAACGCAAAACCTTTATTTGAAGAAGAGGAATAAAACATGTGCTTAGGCGATTGCCTAAGCTTTTTTTACGCAAAAAAAACATCTACTTATGTTTTGGTAGATGTCTTATAGTTATTGTAGGATTTTCTCTAAAACGGATTTGTATACTTCGATTAACGATTCATAATCAAAGTGTGATTCTTCATTTAGTTTAAGGATGGCATCATTCTTTTGATATTTAACCACTTGTTTCTTGTTTTTTGAGAATAATCCAAAGAAACGTTTCTTAGGTTTTTGGTCGTTTCTATGATTCAAGTACTCGATTAAGTTAGTGTCAATTAAGGCATAGCCTTTAAAATCATCACGTTTCATTTTTTGTAAGATATCAATAATTCCTGTATTCCCATATCCTAATAATGAAGATTCTTTATCCTTATCTACATCATAAACCAATATGGATTCGATGTTCTTCTTCATGATTCGGTAGGTGGTTGTGACACTTGCCTGTAAGTTAATCAAGTGTCCACAATCAAATTGGAACTTGATTGATTTGATACTATTGATTAAGAATGCAAGTACGCCAGGTTTATAGGTATCATTCATCTTGAATACAATTTGAAAATGTTTCTTTTTGTTATCTTCGAGGACAGATTTAACAAACGCAATCAGCAAATCGTGTTGAAGATCAAAATCATCTAGTTTAGGCAAGTCCATCAATAAAATTTTCGCTTGTAAAAGCTCTGCATTATTAACCACGGAATCCAGTTGACTCTTGTCGTACTGAATAATGTGATAATCCAATTTAGCGTCCAACATAGAGATGCCCATCTTATGTTTTTTGAGTATAGATTGATACGTTTTGATTTCATCAACCGTCAAATCCTTTAACTGTTTATCGCCAAAAAAACGCATCGAGATGTGCTTAATGCCGGTTTTAATTGCTAGATTTAATTGTGACTCGAAGTCTTTATCAAAATGGTCTAAAAACGCTGTTATGTTACTCATAATCTACACCTGCCATTCGTACATGATGATGGTTCCTGCCATTGCGACATTCAATGATTCGATATCATTAGTTTTGATTCTTACGAGTTCATCTGCCATATCGATTATGGCTTGTGATACACCACTGCCTTCATTGCCTAATACGACTACGCATTTTTCAGAAGGGCTAATGGTCTTAATATCTTTAGATTTCTTTAACGAAGTTACATAAACTTTATACCCTAAAAACTTTAGTGCTTGAATGCGTTCTTTTAGAGGGGCTTTGACTAGGTTGGCATAAAAGAGATTGCCTTGAGTGGCTCTTATTGAACGCTCATGGTAATAGTCCACGGAATCAAGACTCGAAATGATGGTATTGAATCCAAATCCTATGGCACTACGAATAAGCGTTCCCATGTTACCTGGGTCTTGGATGCCATCAAGCATCAAAATCCTTTTTGAGTAAGTTGCTTCCTCTTTCTTCTTCGCAATCCCCAAGGAATCCATTGGGGTTTCTGTTAGGGACACTAGCTTCATTAATGCTTCACTGATGAGCTCACCTTTTTTATTAGGGTTAGAGGTATATAAATCCAATGAATAGCCATTCTTATTCGCTTCTTCGATTTGATGATCTCCGAAAACTAGGAATGCATTAAATTGATCTCTATATTTCTTGGTATGTAATTTTAAAAGATACTTAATCTTGTCGTTGTCTTTGGATGTGATCATTATAAGCCTCCCAAGCTTCACTTACCGTAAATCCGTATTGGGTTAAATCAATATTTGTGTTTGGACCTACTGTGATTGTAATGGTTCTATCGATAATATCATCAATAATGCCTTCAATGTCTTCCATGAAGTGTTCATTGATTTCTGCTTTTTTGATTGAAGGCGCGGTTGTCGCATTCTTTGGTGTGTATACTGTGCAGCAATCTTCAAATGGCAAGATCGATAAATCATAAGTATCAATGTTTTTAGATACCGTAATGATTTCTTGTTTATCCATAGTGATGAGTGGTCTAAAAATCGGTATGGTTGTTACAGCTTCAATGGCAACCATCGATTCGATGGTTTGAGAGGCTACTTGCCCCATGGATTCTCCAGTTACAAGCACTAAGCAATTTTTCTTCTCTGCTAGTTTTTGTGCGACCCTAAACATCATTCTACGCATCACTGTGATGGTATAACTTGGGGATACACGTTTAATGATTTCTTCATGTAGTCTGAAAAAAGGCACCATGTGTATCTTAATTTCGTGTCTTTGAGCATATAAACTCATCTTTTTCGATAAATCGATGACTTTTTGTGCAGATTCAATGGAAGTCATTGGCGTAGATTCAAAATGGATACCTTCGATTTCCAAGCCTTGTTTCATCGCATAAAATCCAGCGACAGGTGAGTCTATTCCGCCAGATAACAGAAGTAATCCTTTCCCAGCTGCACCGACTGGAAAGCCGCCCAATCCTTTAATTGAATCTAGGTATATAAAGGCTTCTTCTTCCCTAACTTCAAAATAGACAGTGAGTTCTGGATTTCTCACATCCACTTTTAGTAAATGTGATGTCTCTTTTAAAATCATTTTCGACAGTAGTTGAGAAATCTCTTGTGAGGTTAAGTCGAGTGACTTATCCACACGTTTGGTTTCTACTTTAAACGTTTTAACTTGTTTAACTTCCTTTTTTATGAGTTCAATCGCCTTTTGGGCAAGCACATCATAGTTAGGTTCTGTAGTTACAACAAAACTAAATGATCCAATACCAGAGACTCTCATAAGTCTTTTTACTAGTTCTTTTTCATCTGTATCATTAAGCACTAAGAATAAACGGTCATGACGTCTTTCTAAAACAACATTGAGATCACTGACGTTTTTCTTTAAGAGCGCAATCGCTTTTTCTCTGAATAATCTTTGATTCTTTCCTTTTAGCATTAAATCCCCGAAACGGATTAATACTTTATCATAATTTGACATATAATCACCGTTACTATTTTAACATAATTTTTTTAAAACTTTGTTATAATATAAACTAGTAACGAGGTGATTGAATGAACTTATTATTAGAAAGCGGAAAATCTCTTTTAGAGGGATCAAAAAATAATTTATCTTTATTATCAAATGCGAGTGCTTTTATCAAAGCTTATATCGAAGAGTTAAACTGGGCAGGGTTTTATTTACTAGAGGATAACAAACTCATTTTAGGCCCATTTCAAGGACTTCCAGCTTGTGTAGAAATAGACTTAGGCAAAGGAGTCTGTGGTACGGCATACCAAAGAAAAGAAGTCTTAAATGTCCCTGATGTGCACCAGTTTGACGGACACATTGCTTGTGACTCAAATTCTAATTCAGAACTTGTGATTCCCCTATTTAAAAATGGTATTGGCATTGGCGTATTAGACATAGATTCTACACTATTTAACCGTTTTGATGAAAAAACTCAAACCTTTTTTATCGAGTTCGCGAAGATAGTCGTTGACTTATATGAAATATAATTGACATTCAATTCCTTTTTGTGTATAATCATGCTTGTCGGTAAAAGCAGGCAAAAACAATTTAAGACTAGATCACTTCCCAATGGGGTTGCAAGTAACCTTCTGCTTTAGGCGAAAACGTTAAGCTGATCACCTTAAACTTTGTGAATGCATTTTTTACCACCACATACTATAAGGAGGTAAAAATTATGAGTAGATACACAGGACCATCTTGGAAGGTTTCACGTCGTTTAAACTATTCTCTATCAGAAACTGGTAAAGAATTACAACGTCGTCCTTACGCTCCAGGTCAACACGGTCAAAGAAGAAGCAAATTAAGTGACTATGGTACACAGCTACAAGAAAAACAAAAAGTACGTTTTACGTATGGTGTTTCTGAAAAGCAATTCCATAAGACTTTCTTAGAAGCTAACAAACTTCAAGGTGTACACGGTGAAAACTTCTTGAAACTATTAGAATCAAGATTAGACAACGTGGTATATCGTTTAGGTTTCGCAGCATCACGTGCTCAAGCTAGACAACTTGTTAACCATGGACATTTCTTAGTAGACGGAAAGAAAGTAGACATTGCTTCTTATCGCTTAACTCCAGGCCAAAAAGTATCCTTACGTGAAACTTCTAAAGACTTAGTTGTTATTAAACAAGCTTTAGAAAAAATGGTTGCACGTAAAGAATTCGTATCATTCGATGTTGACACATTAGTGGGAACATTCGTAAGATACCCTGAAAGAAATGAAATCTTACCAGAAATCAAAGAACAATTAATCGTTGAATTCTACAACCGTTAATCCGCACTAACTAATTAGACTAAGAGAAATCTTAGTCTTTTTTGTTTAGAAAACAAAAAAACTAGACCGAAGTCTAGCGTAGTAAGAATATTACACTGATAATGACTGCCATATAGATAATAGAAATCAACGTATACTTGGCTAAATACTCTTTAAATCTCTCTGGATATAGTTTGATCACAAACTTAAACGTAATTAAACTCGCAAGTGACCCAACTAAAGTTCCCATTGAACCCACATTAACGCCTTGAAGTAAGTTTAGCAAATAAGCTGTTGGAGTAAATGCCGATAACAGTACCGTTGCAGGTACGTTCGAAATAACTTGAGAGACTAATAGCCCTGTGAAAAATACACTGGATTCACTGGTCAAGATTCCACTAAAGAAATCATTAACGGCTTGTATTTCACCGATATTTCCAGTGAAGATGAAAAACATCGTGAATGTCAATAACAAGTGATAATCGACATTCTTAAATTCATTTCGTCCAAAAACTAATCCTATTGCTACTACTACTGGCAAGGTAACCCATTCAGGGATGACATGTAAGACGGTTAAAATACCAATCAGGAAGATGACAAAGAATATGTAAATACGTTTGTCCTTAATCTTAAATTCTTCAACAATCGGATGTACTTCATCTTGTTTGAAAATGATAAATATAGAAATGACTAAAAGAATAAACCCCGTGATTGTGATCACTGCTGTTTTTGACATAAATGTCCAAAAAGATAAATCAAAATTAGTATATAGGAAAATGTTTTGCGGATCCCCCATTGGGGTAAGCGCTGAACCCAAGTTAGCTGCTAACGTTTGTAAGATAACAATGATTAAGGCTTCTTTATGTCTATTAATCTTTGATGTTACAAACAATGTAAATGGTACAAGTGTCAATAGTACAGCATCATTGGTTAGTAGCATTCCTAAGAAGAAACTAATAAGGACGATTACAAGCGCAATCGTACGCATGTCTTTTAAATGTTTAACCATCTTCACCGCAATTACAGTGAATAGGTTTTGATGCGTCATACCTGATACTGCAAGCATTAACGTAAACATGACAATTAAGACTTTATAGTTTATAAAACTTGGATAGTCTTTAAAGTTTGGATTTAAAAAAACCGATATAAGCGCAACAATAAATGCAATTAAGAATACCTTATCTTTAAGAAAAAAATCTTTGATTTTTGACATATTATCCCCTAGTGGTGTACCTGTGGTTTTCACACCTAATTGATATTATAATCAAGTAATTTTTAAAAGCAACCAAAAAAAATAAGCGCACTCACAATTTCTTGTAAATGCGCTTAGAATTATTTGTTTAATGCAGCTTTAACTAGTGTTAAGTAGCTTGATACATCTAGAGATGCGCCACCAACTAATGCGCCATCAATGTTTTCTTTTGCAAGTAAAGCATCGATGTTTTTAGCATTAACAGATCCACCATATAAAATACGAATCTTTGATGCAACTTCACCATATAATGAAGCTAATACATCACGGATCGCTTTAATGGTTTCTTCTGCTTGTTCAGGTGTAGCAGTTTTGCCAGTACCGATTGCCCAAATTGGTTCATAAGCAACGATTGTGCTTAATGCATCTTTATCGTTTAAGTTAGCATAAGCTTTAATAATTTGGTTTTTAACAACTTCGTTTGTTGTGCCTGCTTCTCTTATCTCTAAGGATTCGCCAACACATACGATCGGTGTTAAGTCATGTTTAATCGCTGAATGAACTTTTAAGTTCACAGTTTCGTCTGTTTCATTAAACATTGCTCTTCTTTCGCTATGTCCAATAATAACATAGGCAACACCTGTAGTTTCTAATACAAGTGGAGAGGTTTCCCCAGTGAATGCTCCGTTTTCTGCGAAGTGCATGTTTTGTGCACCAATCTTTAATGATTCACCTTGTCTTTTAACTAGGTCTCTCAATAAAACGTCATTTGCACAAATAACGGTTTCAACTTCATCTCTTGAAGGCATTTCTTGATTCACAGCGTAAATGAATTGTAATGCTTCATCACGTGTTTTATACATTTTCCAGTTACCTGCTATAACAGGTATTCTATGTTTGTTCATAAATACTCCTTATCCTAAAATTGCTGAGATATCTTTAATGGCTTCTTCAGCATTTTGACCAGAGGCTACGATTCTAACGTTTTCACCTTGTGGGATAGCTAGTGACATTAATCCTAAAATAGATTTAAGATCAACAACTTTGTCCTTGTAGTGTAATTCGATATTAACAGCATACTTTGATGCAGTTTGAACGATTTTTACTGCTAGGCTAGCATGTAATCCAGTAGTGCTCTTTACAATAACTTCTTTTTCCATATATTTCACCTTTCTTTAAAACATTGGCGGCGTACTAATCCAAAGTACTTTGGCCTTTTTATTGGTGTGGTTCGTCAAGTGATGTTCCTTATTGGCTAGATAATAGAAAGTTTCACCGGTTTTCACGATGTATTTCTTCTTATTAATAACCAAAGTAACTTCGCCTTCTAAGACATAACCAAACTCTTCACCCGCGTGAGGATCATCTTCAAATGACTTCCCGCCAGGTTGGATCTCAATAATAATTGGCTCCATTTCATATTTTAACGCATTAGGTACTATCCAACTAACATTATGCTTTAAGTCACCGTTTTCCTTTTCATAAAAGTCTGATTTCTTAAATACAACTTGTTCTTCGATTTGATTTGAGAAAAAGTCACTCACATCAGTACCTAAAACTTCTAAAATTGAAAATAAAGTGTTCATAGATGGGGACGCCAAATTATGTTCTAACTGGGAAATATAGCCCTTAGTGAGTTCTAATCTATTCGCCAGCTCTTCTTGCGTCAAACCATTTTCGAGTCTCAGTTCTCGAATTTTACTGCCGATGTCCATTATTTATTAGCGACGATTTCGATACCAGGTAATAGTTTGCCTTCTAAGTATTCTAGAGAAGCGCCACCACCTGTTGAGATGTGTGTAAACTTAGATGCATATCCAAATTGGATTGCTGCTGCAGCTGAGTCTCCACCACCAACGATTGTTGTTGCTGATTTAAGATTTGCAATTGCTTCACAAACCCCAATTGTACCATGTGCATAGTTTGACATTTCAAATACACCCATTGGTCCATTCCATACAACGGTTTTAGCAGTTGCAAGAATTTCTGCGAATAACTCAACAGATTTAGGTCCAATGTCTAGTGACATTTCATCTGCTTTTATGTCAGTGATTGGGCCAACATGGCTAGCAGGTTCATTTTCAAACTTCTTAGTGAATCTAAAGTCAACTGGTAATACGATCTTACCATCCGCTTTTTCTAATAATTCTTTAGCTAAATCTAGTTTTTCAATTTCACATAAGCTAGTACCAACTTCAAAGCCTTGAGCCTTTAAGAATGTATAAGCCATACCGCCACCAATAATTACTTTGTCTGCAACGTTTAAAAGATTAGAAATTACTTCAATCTTATCGGATACTTTCGCACCACCTAAAATCGCAACAAAAGGACGTTTTGGATTGGACACTGCACCACCGATAAATTTAATTTCTTTTTCTAGTAGGAAGCCTGCGACTGTTTCTTTGATGTTTGCTGCAATACCAGCATTTGAAGCGTGTGCTCTGTGCGCAGTACCGAATGCATCGTTAACGAATACATCCCCTAATGATGCCCAGTATTTACCTAATTCCGGGTTGTTCTTAGATTCTTTTTTACCTTCAATGTCTTCAAAACGTGTGTTTTCGAACATTAAGATTTCGCCATCTTTCAAATTTGCGATAGCTTCTTCTAATACTTGACCTCTTGTTTCAGGTACAAACTTAACTTCTTTTTGCAATAGTTCTTGTAAACGTTTTGCAACTGGAGCTAATGTTGCATCTTTTTTGTCTTCGGCGCTAGCTACACGTCCAAGGTGTGAAAATAGAATTGCACGTCCACCGTTATCTACAATATATTTGATTGTAGGTAAAGCTTCAACAATACGATTTTCATCTGTGATTTCTCCGTCTTGCATAGGGACATTAAAATCAACTCTGATTAATACTTTTTTCCCAGAAACTTCAATGTCTCTGACTGTTTTTTTGTTCATATTTTCCTCCATTAATTAATATAATGATGTATAACCGACAATATTATATCACTAAGTGATAGCATTTACTAGAAAATATCTCATGAAAATGTTATCACACTAAAAGTATAAACTATCTTCCAAATGTTTAGTGTGATTAAATATTTTCTGACAAACGGACATACTTTGTTTAAATTGTTTATAAGTG
Organism: Paracholeplasma morum; assembly: GCF_016907055.1. NCBI lineage: Bacteria > Bacillati > Mycoplasmatota > Mollicutes > Acholeplasmatales > Acholeplasmataceae > Paracholeplasma > Paracholeplasma morum. Next base: position 86,869 of record NZ_JAFBBG010000005.1, on the reverse strand, counting down.
ATATCTATGAGTTCTGAGACATTGTTTTTAAAGAATACCAAGACCTGATTTCCCCTTTTTTCATAAGTAAAAATACTACAATAATTCACCCATATATTCTCATAGGTTCTCGGTGATTTTGTAGGAAATAAAAGAAGTTCTTGATGGATGTATATCGGCACTCTAGCATACAATTTAAACATACTTTTAGTACTTGTAACCCTTGATTCGTAACTGCATAATGCTTTTTCACATAGCAGTTTTATGATGCTTATGGATGGTTTTGAAGCTTTTTGTCTGTAATTGTCGATAAAGAGTACTGATCCTTCGCTGTTTTGCCTAATAAAAAGTATCATTTTATAAAAAGAAAAGAGACCGAAGTCTCTTACTTGTCTTTGATAACAAGACGTAATTCAGTTTCTGGGTTGAAGAAATGGCATTTGTTCATGTCTAAAGCTAGGTCAAGCTTGTCGCCAATCTTGATGTCAGCGCGGGCATCAACACTTGCACAAATGTTAGAATTGTTTACTTGAGTATAGATGTTTGTTTCAGCACCTAGTAGTTCAGCAACGTCTACTTCAATCTTTAATATAGCATTTGGATAAGTTTCTAAAACCAATTTGTCATCATGGATATCTTCTGGTCTAATACCTAAAACAACTGGTTTACCATAAAAGTCATTTTGCTTAATGATTTCAAGTTTACCTTTTGGAACTTCAAGTTTTTGATCACCAGCTTGGAAGTAACCATCTTTAGTAACTTCACCTTTGATAAAGTTCATTGGAGGTGTTCCGATGAATCCTGCAACGAACATGTTGTTAGGATAGTCATAGATTTCTTTTGGTGCACCAACTTGTTGAATGTATCCATCTTTCATAACAACGATACGGCTAGCCATAGTCATCGCTTCGATTTGGTCATGGGTTACATAAATTGTAGTTGTATTAATTCTGTTGTGAAGCTTAATTAATTCCCCTCGCATTTGAACACGTAGTTTAGCATCTAGGTTTGATAGTGGTTCGTCCATTAAGAATACCTTAGCATTACGAACGATTGCTCTACCTAATGCAACACGTTGACGTTGTCCACCTGATAAAGCTTTAGGTTTTCTGTCAAGGTATGGAACTAATCCAAGAATTGCAGCTGCTTCTTTAACTTTTACGTCAATTTCAGCTTTTGGCATTTTACGGATCTTAAGACCGAAAGCCATGTTGTCATATACTGACATATGTGGGTATAATGCGTATGATTGGAAAACCATCGCAATATTTCTGTCTTTTGGTGCAGTATCGTTGACTAAAACGTCATCGATGTAAAGTTCACCAGCACTGATTTCTTCAAGACCAGCAATCATACGAAGTGTCGTAGATTTACCGCACCCAGAAGGCCCAACGAATACGATGAATTCTTTATCTTTAATACTTAAGTTGAAATCAAATACAGCTTGAACACCATTTGGATAAATCTTGTCTATGTGTTTAAGTTCTAGTGTTGCCATAAAATCACTCCTTTTATATAGTTTAGTTGTCAACGCTTACATTATAACGAATAACCATAAAAAAAGAAATGTACAATGTGCACACTTCTTTGGTTTAAATTAGTTCATTTCGCGTCCTAATAGTACCCTTAATTGTTCATAATTGCCTACGGTAAACCCATTGGCATCCATGATAAAGGCATGGTTCCAACTATAATAGAACATGATAACATTTTTATACCTAACCAGTTTCTTGATTTCTTTATATGGTACCTTTTGACTGACTTCTTGATCGTCTACCACACAGTAAATTAAGAAATCTGTTTCATTAAACACATAATTTAGGCGATTGACCCCATTTTTGAGTTTCTTATTTACATTCATCTTCAGAAATACTATCGCAAGCACTAAGACAAATACTAAATAGATGATAGACCCAATACCTAAATAAAGCATCCCTTGAGATGTCTTCTCTCTAAACATAGATCCGATACCAAACAACGCTAAAGCACTCACAATAATCCACATCAATTCTCTTCGAATAAAATGAGATATATAAAAAGTAGATATCAATCTCTTATTATAACCAGTAGCATTTGTATACACTATTTCACATCCTTAACAAGTAGGTAAATTATTAATGCGTCTTCAAACTTTCTTAGGTCATAACCTGTTATTCTATAAAACTTATCCAGTCGATTGATTAATGTGTTTCGGTGCATATATAAGAACTTTGCTGCCTCACTAGTATTTTGGTTTTTCTCAATAAATATCTTTAAGGAATATAAGAACTCTTCGTTATCATAAAACTCTTTCAAAACCTGTTTTTTATATTTATCCTCAATATAGTCAATCATACGAGTGTAAAAGGCCGTTTTCTCACTTGAGTAAATTAAATCGAACTTAAGTTCCATCTTCTTATGAGAAACATCTATCTTTAATTCATCCACTGTGCTAAAAACACCAGACTCATATAGGTAAAGATTGCTTAACAATTCTGCATTCGTAGTGGTAATGAAATCTTTGAAGTCATACTCATGTATACTGTCTAGAATAATAAGTAAAAAATCCTCATCCTGCTTTATAGAAGCACTAGGCATCATATCTTGTAAAAGGTTTGTGATTGTTAGGACATCATCGTTTGAAACTTTGTCTATTCCTTTGATTAATAAATAGGATAATCTCATCTTTATCACTCCATTTCTATTATAACTCAACTGGGTTCAAAATGTAGAAATAAGATAATATTTAAGTATGTTATGCCCCTATGTTATAATAGTATTGGTGATACTATGAGAATTCCTAATTTCTTAAAAAAGGGCGATACAATCGGATTAATCGCACCCAGCTTTGGTGCAAATATTGAACCCTATAAAACAAGACTAGAACATGCAATCAAAAAAATAACGGATATGGGATACAAATTTAAATTTGATTCATCGGTATTTGAGTATCAATTTGGAGCTAGTTCACCTAAAGAAGCTAGAGCAAAACAATTTATGGACCTATACACAGACGATGAAGTCTCATTTTTATGGAGTGTTGGGGGTGGAGAGTGGATGATGGAGATGATTCCACTAATCGACTTTGAATACTTAAAAACATTTAAACCTAAATTTGTGATGGGCTATTCTGACAATACTCATCTAACTTTCCTAATGAATACCTTGTTAGATACGGTATCCATTTATGGACAAAACATCACAGAGTTTGGCATGAGAGAATGGGATCAATCATTAATTGAAGCCTTTGAAATCATTACTGGCAATAGATTAACCCAAGAAACCTATCCACTTTATGAAGATAAGAATACCGTTTCAGAAGATCCACTTTCAAGTTACACGCTTGTCAATAAGACTTCTTGGAATACCAATCAATTAGATGAACAGTTCTTCATTGAAGGTAGACTAATCGGTGGTTGTTTAGATATCCTCACTTTATACCCCGGTTTAAAATACGATAAGGTCTCTTTATTTAATGAAACCTATCAAAAAGATGGCATCATATGGTTTTTAGAAGCTTGTGACTTAACTGTATTTGGGATCAAGCGTGCTTTATGGCAACTCAAAGAAGCTGGTTGGTTCAACCATTTGAAAGGTATCATTTTTGGAAGACCACTAAACGGCGATCCAATTATTGATATTACACAATACAATCTAGTGAATGACTTGTTTAAGGACTATGACATACCAATTATCTTTGATATGGATTTTGGACATATAGCGCCAACATTCACAATCCTTAGTGGGGCAAAAGCAAGAATAACTTATCATAATCATCAAGGCAAAATCGAATACATCGTAAAAGAGTGATAGGCAAATGGCCTACCACTCTTTTTCTTTATCAGTCAAACACATCTTTTATTACAGTACTAATTGAATCGATTAAGGGTTCCCCTTTTTAATCTCCACCCGTATCATTATCCCCACCTATAGTTATATTATCCGCCTAGACACTCTATAATGCAAAAAACCAACATTTAATGAACAATGTTGGCATTTTTAAAGTTTTTCATAGAAAACAGCGTAAATATTAAGAAATTATCCGATTGAACCTTCCATTTCAAGCTTAATCAATTGGTTAAGTTCAACGGCGTATTCCATTGGTAATTCTTTCGCGAATGGTTCAATGAAGCCCATAACAATCATTTCGGTTGCTTCTTCTTCAGTTAAACCACGTGACATTAAGTAGAATAATTGATCTTCAGAAATCTTAGAAACTGTAGCTTCATGTTCTAACGATACATCACTATTTCTAACAATGTTAGTAGGGATGGTGTCTGAGAATGAGTAGTCATCTAGAATAATGGTGTCACACTCAACGTGTGCTTTAGCACCTTTTGCTTTTTTGCCAAAGTCAACTTTACCACGGTAGTTTACAGTGCCTCCGCCTCTAGAAATAGATTTAGAGATGATCGATGAAGTGGTGTTCGGTGCAACGTGAATCATCTTAGCCCCAGTATCTTGGTTTTGACCTTTACCAGCAAATGCAATTGAGATGGTAGTTCCTTTTGCACGTTCGCCTAAAAGTACACAAGATGGGTATTTCATATTAACGTTAGATCCGATGTTACCATCAATCCATTCCATGTGAGCATCTTCATATACAAACGCACGTTTTGTAACAAGATTAATAACGTTATTTGCCCAGTTTTGAACGGTTGTATAACGGCAATAGCCACCCTTCATAACGACGATTTCAACAATCGCAGCATGTAAAGAGTCTTTGGTATATACAGGTGCTGTACAGCCTTCAACGTAGTTAACGGATGCACCTTCATCTACTAAAATAAGTGTTCTTTCGAATTGACCCATTTGTTCAGAGTTAATTCTGAAATAAGATTGTAGCGGTTTTTTTACCTTAACACCTTTTGGAACGTAGATGAATGATCCACCACTCCAAACAGCACTATTTAAGGCTGCGTATTTATTATCAGCATATGGGATAACTGATCCAAAGAACTTTTTAACCAATTCAGGATGTTCTCTTAAAGCTGTATCGGTATCTACGAAGATAACCCCTTCAGCTTCAAGTTCAGCCATTGTAGAATGGTATACTACTTCACTTTCAAATTGTGTAGATACCCCAGCTAAGAACTTACGTTCCGCTTCAGGAATACCTAATTTTTCGAACGTATCTTTAATCTCACTTGGTACATCATCCCAGTTGTTTTCAGCTCTTTCAGATGCACGAATGAAATAAGTGAACTCATCAAAATCAATTCCAGATAAATCAGGTCCCCATTTAGGATTTTTCATTTCTAAGAACTTCTTATAGCTCTTTAATCTAAAATCAAGCATCCATTCTGGTTCTTTTTTGTATTCACTGATTGCGCGAACAACATCTTCATTGAGCCCTTTACCAGTTCTGATGACTGGAGTGTTTTCAGTCTTAAAACCGAACTTATAGTCGCCAATAATTGCGTCTATCTTCTTTTTGTTGTCATCCATTATTGATCCTCCTTATTGGATAGTAATGCTTGTTCAATTGCTTTCCAAGCGAGTGTTGCGCACTTGATTCTTGCAGGAAATTGTGCGACACCATGGTAAGCAATTGCATCTCCAAATAATACGTTTGTATCATAAGGTTCATTGGTAAGCATGTTATAGTAAGCTTGAATGGTATTCAATGCTTCTGTTTTGGTTTTGTTCATTAGGGTTAGACTCATTACGCTAGCACTTGAACAACATATACTACACCCAGTTCCCTGGTGCTTAATGTCTTTGATGTGCCCATTCTCTTCTTTGAGTTGAACTGTCATGTCATCGCCACAGCTTGGGTTGTGCATATGAACCGTGAAGTAGGTAGGATCTGTAACTAGCCCTTTATTGGCTGGGTTCTTGTAGTGATCCATAATGACTTGACGGTATAAATGTTCTAAATTATTCATGAGTATCTCCTTTAAAAGGCTCCAAAGAAACGAACAGCTTCTTTGACGCTATCGACAAATACATCGACATCTTCTTTCGTATTATATATATAAAATGTTGCTCTCAGCGTGGCGATTTGTTTTAACCATTTTGTAATAGGTTGCGCACAATGATGCCCGGCTCGAATACACACTTTATTTTTGTCAAATATGCTTGCCGCGTCGTGTGGATGAACGTCAACTACGTTAAACGTAACAATTCCAGTTTCTGCGGTTTTATTGTAAATCTCTATGCCTTTAACTTCTTCTAGTTTATGAATTGCATAATCATGTAATGTTTTAACATGTTCATGAATGGCATCAAACCCAATACTGGTTATGTAATCAAGCGCTCTAGCTAATCCAATCGCACCACTAATGATTGGTGTCCCTGCTTCAAATCTATAGGGAGCATCTTTCCATGTTGCTTCAAACTTATCCACTGTCTGGCTCATATCTCCACCAAATTCAATCGGGTCCATTTGATTTAACAGGTGTCTTTTTCCATAGAGCACACCGATCCCTGTTGGTCCACAAAGCTTGTGTCCAGAGAAGGCAAGGAAATCGGCATTTAAAGCCGTTACATCTATTTTCATATGTGGGGCTGCTTGTGCAGCATCAACGACCACAATGGCACCTTTTTGATGTGCTAAGTCAATGATTTCTTTGATTGGGGTAATATAACCCATCACATTAGAAACATAGGTTAATGCAACCACTTTTGTTTTATCAGATAATACTTTTTTGAAAGCCTCAACTGTGATTCTTCCTTCAGTGTCTAACTCAACATACTTTAGTTTAGCTTTGGTTTTCTTAGATACATGAAGCCATGGAAGCATACTAGAATGGTGTTCTAATTCACTTGTAATGATCTCATCTTCTTCGGTCATTTTGTCCAAATAGCTAGACGCGACTAGGTTTAAAGAAGCCGTTGTGCCACGTGTGAATACAATTTCTTCAAATTTAGCATTGAGGAATTTAGCAACCGTGTGACGTGCTGATTCATATAGGTCTGTGGCTTCATAAGAAAGGCCATAAACCCCTCTATGAACATTGACACCCAGTTTTGAGTAATAGTGATCCACAACATCAATGACTTGTTTAGGTTTTAAGCTTGATGCGGCTGTATCCAAGTAGACTAGGTCTTGATTAGTTTCGTATATGGGGAAATCTTGACGTATTTTCTTTACATCTAACATATTACAAACGTTGGTTTACTAACTCAACGAAACGTTCTCTCAATGGTTCATCATCAATTTCACTGATGATTGGATTTAGGAATCCATTAATCATTAGACGCTCAGCATCTTTTCTGTTTAGCCCTCTAGACATTAAGTAATAAAGGCTATTTTCATCCAGTTTACCAATCGTTGCCCCATGTCCTGCTTTTACGTCATATTCATCGATTAATAAAATAGGGTTAACTTCAATAATTGCATCGTCTGATGCAATAATGCCTTTTAAGCTTTGATAAGCATCTGCTTTCTTCATGCCTTTTAGAATCTTTTCAACACCATTTAAAACAACCTTACCATTCTTATTGGCAATGGCGATGTTATGCATAGTACCTCTTGAGTTCGGTGCAGCATGAATGATCTCAATATCAATAACTTGTTTATGATCTGTGGAGCTAATGGCAACCGCTCTTAATTCTACGTTCGCACCTTCTCCAACGAGTTTTGCGTTCATTTTTGCATTAAGAATATTACTTACAAATCCACCAATAAGGTCCATTTGTGCATCTCTTTCAGCAACAAAATAATGGTGAATCTTCGCATCTTTACTTGCCAAATCACAAACCAATAAATAGTTCACTTTTGAGTTTTGCTTTGCGGTGAGTTTAATTTCATATGAATTTAAATCTAAATCTTCACTTGCGATTTCAAGGATGATTTTTACTTCGCTTGATTCTTCAACAACGATTTCTAAAGACTCGTTGTTATCATCTCTAAGGGTAATTTTAATAGGGTCTTCAAAATAGGTTTTTTTTGCTATTGTTAGCGTTTGTTCGCTAAATGAGATGCCTTTAGGTAGGTCTCCTAAAATGGCATGGTCTTTAATAACAATTTGATTCATTAGGCTTCAACCGTTTCTACAAAATCAATGCCTAATTCTTCTTTTACCCATTCATACCCATTTTGGTCAATCTTTTCGATTAATTCTTGTCCACCACTTAAAACGATTTTACCATCGATCATGATGTGAACATTAGTTGGTTTAATATGGTCTAAAATTCTTTGGTAGTGTGTAATTAAAATACAACCGAAGTTTTCATTTACCATAGAATTAACGTTTTCACCAACAATCTTTAAAGCGTCAATATCTAAACCTGAGTCGATTTCATCTAATACTGCAAATTTAGGTTTTAACATCTTAAGTTGAAGAATTTCATTACGTTTCTTTTCGCCACCAGAGAAACCTTCGTTTAAATATCTGTGTGGTAAGTCTTCGCGCATCTTTAGTTCTTTAGCTGCTCTTTCATATTTTCCAATGAATTCGAATAAAGGTGTTTGAACACCATCATTAACCGCTTTAAGTGCTGAACGCATAAAGTCACTGTTAGTGACACCAGGCACTTCAGCTGGGTATTGCATTGCTAAGAAAATACCTGCTCTAGCACGTTCATCGACTTCTAATTCTAATAGGTTCTCGCCATCTAGTGTGACTTCCCCTTCGGTTACTTCGTATTTTGGATGCCCCATAAGTGCACTTGCAAGTGTGGATTTACCAGTTCCGTTTGGTCCCATGATGGCATGAACTTCTCCACTTTTAACGACAAGATTGACACCTTTCAGGATCTCTTTATCTTCGATAGATACTTTCAAATTATTAATTGATAATGTTGACATAAATTAGTCCTCCTTATTTCCATATGTATTATAACGTATTAAGACTATTATATCTAATAATATGACCTATTTATAATAATATTTATAAAAACACTTTGAATAGAATTATGTGTAAAAATGTGGTAATCGTTTACACTAAAGTATAAAAGCATTTTCATTTTATTCTCAAGTAGATATTAGTTATAATATGATTGTCAATGTGAATTACCTTTTTATTATTTATTCATTGACCATTTACGTATTTTTTCTCCCAAAAAAATACCTAAGCGTTACACCACGCATCATGATGTTTTATTTTTGAAACGCCATCCTCAAAAGTAAAACATCTGAGAACGGTGACTCCTTTTTTTTATTCCTTTCCACTCGTTAAGAGTGGTTTTTTTCTATATGAACGCTTACATTGGTTATATAATTGAAATTTTGAATAAAAGTCTATACAGAAAAGATTTTCATGATATAATAGTAATAATTTATATAAAAGAGGTGTTTAAATTGAAAAAAATGTTGTTAATTGTTTTGCTCGTGATTTCCCTATTTACCGTTGCAGCGTGCAAAGAAAACAAGGTCTTCACTGTAAGTTTCAACACAAATGGTGGCTCAGTTGTTGAAACTGTTAAAGTCAAAGATGGTGAGGTTCTAACCCTAGATACTGAACCTGAAAAAGCTAATAATACATTCCGTTATTGGTACCTAACCGATAAGACTGTACCTTATGATTTCTCAACACCAGTAACCATGAATATGGTATTAAGTGCTTACTGGTCTCAAATGGATGTCGAACTTGCCACAAGTAAGACTTTCAATTTCACTAACCTAACTGAGGAATACTCTGTTTCAAACGGTTCGTTAGAACTGTTCTACACAAATAACGGAAACGTTCCTTATGTAAAAGTGATGGATTACCTAAACCTATTGGATGGATTCATTGATCCTGAAGTAGAGTTTACTGTTACAGAGTCTGAAGAAAACCTAAACCTATCTTATCAATACTATTCTGAGGAAGAAGATAAGACTTACGATTTAGGCGTAATCTTTGATTTAAAGTCAAATATTATTCACACCAGTGATCCTGCTTTCTATTGGGCATACATCTATTCTACTGAAACCAATTATGGTAGAAACATTGAATACCTTTATGACCATGAAAAAGCTGAATCAACTGAAGGAGAAACCGTCATCTACAATCTAAACGAATTCCAATTGGACTTAGTTTATCATGATGGTGCTGTACTGGCTCCTTACTATTTAGTCAATCAATTATTTGCTGGTTCAAGTTACTACAATGTCTATTTTAATGGCGATGCTTTATATGGTGTTTATGGATCATTATCTTCATCTGATTCAACCTATTCAACCATTAGAAGATCTTCACTAAATAACACCGATGTTCCAGCTGACTTATTATCTCATAATTATCACATGCTTGCCTTTAACCTAGAACATTTCTATGGTTTGAAGGAATACAAAGGGATTAAGAATTTCTATACTGAACTTGCTAAATACTACTCACAGTTCCATAGTACTAACCCTAATGATGTGTCTCAAGCACTTGCAGACTACTTAATGTTAGAACTTGATGAACCACATACTTCATTTGGTTTCTCAGGGTATCACTCAAAACTGTCTTATAATCCACCTACAAACTCATTGAGTAATTATGGTGAACACTATAACGACTGGTACATGAATGGTCTTTCAGCTGTAAACGATGTGATTGCAGCAAAATGGAAAATTTATTCTTCCAGTTCATGGGCTGCTAATAGTAGCTTAAGACCTAAATACTGGTTACTCGATGAAAAGAATGCAGTGATTTCATTTGATGAATTCGTTACTGCGGACATTGAAGAAACTAACGTATGGTCTACAGAAACATACACAGATGTATTTGGTGTTAGTCCGCTTCCAGCGGATGATAGTGCAAGTAGATATTTAGTGTACAATCAAACTGAAAAACTTAACTTAAAGACAGAAACACTACTTTATGATGCGAAAGCATCGTTTGTAGCTGATTATGCCGCTAAATTGGTTAGAGATGGGTTTACACATGTATATACTCCTGATATTTATACTGATTATCGTAAAGATGGTTATTACACAAAAAATATCGATGGTAAAGATTATATGGTATTATTAGGGTATGATACTACTCACAAATTAGGCTACATCGGTTTAACTACTAAGATGCCTACTGAATACCAATCTGTTTGGCCACTTACTGCATCTTTCAATAGCTTAATTGAATCAGATTCTGCTGTATACTTAGAAAGCATGATCAAGAAAGTTAAAGAATTATACCCACAAGTCGAAAGAATTGGTCTAGATATCACATTCAACACTGGTGGTAACGTGGGTGCATTATATAGAGTAGTTGGTTTAATCACAGATAATCCATTCGAAGTTAGCAGTTATTCTAGAGATACTAACGTATATCAAACATCAATCGTTGATATTACTACAGAAGCCTACGATGAATATGAGTGGTTCTTATTAACTAGTTATGTAACCTTCTCAGCAGCTAACGAAATGGCAACCATCTTCAAACAAAATGAACTTGGAAAGATTATCGGTCAAACATCCGGTGGTGGTGCAAGTTCCATTACACCAATACTACTTCCTGATGGTTCATTCTTCACAACAAGTAGCAACAACGTTAACACATTAAAAGACAAAGAAGGCAATTATGTGATTAACGAATCCGGCATTAAACCAGATTTTGAGATTCCACAAAACAAACTCTATGATGCCGCAACTTTACTAGAAATACTCAATAGATAGGAAAGATCATTTTGAACTCAAAAACAGTCTTAAAGAAACGCAAGTTTTACTTGATTGCATTTGTAATCACACTTTTAGTTTTCATAGGTATTTTTTACCTAACAACTTCAAAAATTAAAGATTATAACGATCTAACGCTTGTTAATCTTTTGGTTGCGATTGTCCTAGTCATTGTCATGGCTAGATTTAGAACAACACTTTATGCCTATAACAACATGGCAAGGACTGCGAAACTCATCGAACTCCAAAATAGCCCAGTTTCTTTTAAGTACAATGTGGTTGAATACAGAACTAGATTATTAACACTTGGTTATGAGTTGTTTACGAAGACACCAAAGTTTGAATTTTATACAAAGTATGTATTAGATGAATCAAGGAAGCGTTCAAAGGTTTGGCGATTATCCTATACGGTTGTTGTATTCGATAATAATATGGATTTCTATTCAAACGAGATTAACGAAATGATCCATAAATTCGAAGATCAACTGGATAAAAAGAAAATGCCTAAATACTATGAGATACTGGTTTATAAAGCCTATCCTAATGGTATCCCAGAGTCTGAAACCTCCAAGATTGGTGAGATTGTTAACTATAACGTCAAAAATGTTCATTTCTGTCAAATTAATATCGGCCTAGATCTAGGTTCAGACAAAGCTTATTATCTCTATAGTAAGCAATACTCGCCTTCTTATAACTATAAGATAGCAGTAAGAACGATTGAGAAGCAAATCCTATAATAAGTAAAAACATCCGTTTGGATGTTTTTTTTAATCAAAAAAATCCCCTTACTTCACGGAGAAGTAAGGGGACTTATTATTTGGAGTTATTATTGTAACGAATTGAAATAGATAGGATGTTACTGTAGTGTATAATTGTCCAAATGAACTTTTGCCAATACCAAGGCAGCAGCTATGAATACCAAATTGATGATGAGTAAATATTTCAGATTGCGAGCCTGGTTAGGTGCCTTCTCTTCATAATACTCTTTAAAACCATCGTATTTATCTCTCATTTCAGCGCGCTTAAAAATTGTCTTAGTTGTATAGGAAACCCCAAGAGTAAGTCTTAGAGCACCAGTATGAATCATGAAACTGACCACAAATGATATGATGTTTACAACAAATAAGGAATTACTCACATTTGCTAAGGTAAACTTAAAATCATATACGATTCCTAAAAACAAAACAGATAGTGCTAACAGTGAAACTACTGCAATCAATGATTTTAGTTTAGTATTCATTATTCAGCCTTTTTATTAGCGATAATTGCTTGATATTTTTTAAATTCAGCATCGTTTGCATAAACGAAATGATCTGGTTCAATTTCACGCATAGTTGGTTGATCCACGCTATAATCGTGAACTCTTGGATCATACTTAACGTTTTCACCACGGAGTCTTTCGAACTCAGGGTCTGGCATTGGAATCGCTGAAATTAAGGATAGTGTATATGGGTGAACTGGGTTGTTAAACACGCGTTCTTTGCTACCCATTTCTACGATTTTACCGAAGTACATAATCGCAATTCTATCACTTAAGAACTTAACTACGGATAAGTCATGAGCAATAAATAGGATTGTTAATCCGAGTTTATGTCTTAACTCATTTAGTAAGTTAATGACTTGGGCTTGAATGGATACGTCTAGCGCACTAATTGGTTCATCCGCAATGATTAATTGTGGTTCAGCAATAATCGCACGTGCGATGCCAATACGTTGGCGTTGTCCACCTGAGAATTCATGTGGGTAGTGGTCTGCGTGATCTGGTTGAAGTCCAACAAGTTTAAGTACTTCATAAACCTTGTCTAGAACCACTTTATCGTTACGAATACCGTTGATGTATAAACTCTCAGCAATAATGTCTTTTACGCTCATTCTTGGATCAAGTGAATCGATTGGATCTTGGAAAATCATTTGCATACGGTTCAATAATGGTCTCTTATAGAACTTATGTGCAAGTGATAATCTGACGATTTCATCTTCCATAGCTTTGACTTTCTTATTCTTATCAGAACGTACTTTACGATATACCTCAAGTTCTTCTGCGTGAATCTCATGTCTTTCCTTATCAGAAGTGCTCTTTGGAAGGGCATCTGTTTGTTGGAAAGCAGTTGCTTTAAACTTTAGGAAATCATCTTGTGCCTTTTGAATTTCTTTGCGCAATACTTCAATTTTTTCTTTAGATTCTACCTTAACTTGTTCGATGGATTCTTTACTTGGTCTGTATTTAGATTTGTGATCACGTTTACGAGCTTTGATTTCCGCAACGATTTCTCTTCTACGTTGTTTCTTTTCTTCTTTGAGCTCAGCAATACGTGCAGCTTTTTGTTCATTAGATAGTGAATTGTCCACTTGAACTAATTTGATATTTTCTTGATACGTAAAACCAAGTCTGTTTTTTTCTTTGAGTAACCCTCTTGTACCAGCGACGATTCTCTTACCAAGTAAGTGAACTTCACCATCAGTAGGTTTATAGATTTTGATAATGGTTCTACCAGTTGTTGTTTTACCACAACCAGATTCTCCAACTAAACTGAATACTTCGCCTCTTCTGACTTCGAATGAAACGCCATCAACAGCCTTGTTATAGATTTTGTATTTACCAGTACCGGTTTTAAAGTGTTGTTTGAGGTTATCAACTTTTAAGATTACATCATTTTCCATGTTTTTCACCTCTCAGTTTAATTGCTTCACTCTTCATGAACGTAATACGTTCTTTAATGATTTCTGGAAGTTCAACTTTTGGTGCATCTGGGTGTAATAACCAAGTTGCTGCATAGTGTTCTTCTGAAACCTTGAATAGTGGTGGTTGTTCTTCAAAATCAATTGCCATCGCATAAGGATTTCTTTGTGCGAATGCATCACCCTTAGGTGGGAATAACATGTTTGGTGGTGTTCCCGAGATGGTTTGAAGTTTTTCTTTACTGTTAATATCAGGCATTGAGCTCATTAAAGCCCAAGTATATGGATGTTTTGGATTATAGAATACATCATCTAGTGTGCCATATTCTACGACTTTACCAGCATACATAACTGCAACTCTATCGGCAACGTTCGCAACAACCCCAAGGTTATGTGTAATGAAAATTACGCTTAGGTTTCTGTCTTTCTTAATTCGTTTGATCAAATCTAGAATTTGAGCTTGGATTGTAACGTCTAGAGCAGTTGTAGGCTCATCACAAATCAATACTTCTGGTTGTGCCATCAATGCAATCGCAATAACGATGCGTTGTTTCATACCACCAGAGAATTGGAATGGATACATCTTAAATCTCTTTTCAGGTTCTGCAATACCTACTTCAGACATAATCTTGTAAGCTTCTAAACGTGCTTCAGTCTTAGTCACTTTGAAGTTTCTTCGGTATAAGTCCTTCATTTCACGTCTCTTAGAGAAATAATATTTCAATGAACTGAACATTGAACGAACTTCTGCATCTGATCCAACTTTAAACATGTCTTTACGTAATGATTCGACTCTGCCTTTGAAATCACTCTTCATTTGTTTGATTTCAAGCTTGAATTTTAAGGTTTTCGCTGAACTGTTTTTCTTGAATTTGCTTAAATCTTTTTTGAAATCAAGCTTCATTTGCTCAACTTTAGATTTGAATTCAGGCTTAATCTTTGCATATTTCTCTTTATTATCTTTGCTATAAGCTTTGAAGGCTTCTTTATATTCATCGACTTCCTTCTTATACTTTTCAGTAATTAGCTTGTACTCAGCATTTACCTCTTGAATGGCTTTACGTTTTTGTGCTTTGAAAGCTTCTTTAGCAACAACAAGTTCTTGTTTGATTACTTCTAGTTTTGCCTTCTTTTCTTCCTTAGAAAGGGTATCGTCCGCAATAATGTCATTCTTACGAATGTTAATGTTGATGATTTCAACCTCTTCGTTATGATATAGTGCTTTAATCTTATCTTGACGACGATTACCGTTAAGAATCATCGCTTCAGTGATTTGCTTACCAACACGCATGATTGGGTTAAGTGCTGAGGTTGGGTCTTGGAAGATCATTCCAATCTTGTTACCTCTGATCTTGTGGAAATCATCTTCACTAATCTTGATTAAGTCTTGATTTTGATAAATGATTTGTCCGGCATTAACCACGGCATTACCTGCAAGGATACCCATGATTGAACGAGATGTAACAGATTTACCACTACCTGATTCCCCAACGATTGCAAGGGTTTCGCCTCTATATAAGTCGAAGGATACCCCACGTACGGCTCTTACGAAACCTTGGTTAGTACGGAAGGATACTTCTAAGTCTTTAACTTGTACTACTACTTCTTTTTTAGACATTATTCTTGCCCCCTTAACGAAGGATTCATTGCATCTCTTAATGCGTTACCGAATAAGTTAAATGCAATCATAATAATGATGATTACAATCGCAGGAATCAATACAAGATAGAATCTACCTGGAGCGGTCATGTTTTGTTCACCGGCGTATAGAATAACCCCTAGTGATAACCCACTTAGCTTAAATAGACCGAAATCTAGTACTGCCCCTTCACCAAGACCGAAGCCTAAGAATGATAGGGATGCTTCTGTAATAATCATGGCAGGAATTGACAGAATTACGGATGTAATAATATATCCAATACCATTAGGTAAGATATGCTTGAAGATTAATCGACCATGTCCAGCACCAAGTGTCCTAGATGCAAGAACATATTCTCTACCTCTATATCGGTAAAATTGGATACGTGTTAGCCCGGCTACGCCTATCCAACCCGAGTAGGTGAGATAGATTAACAGTAGACCGAAACCGGCTCCAAACTTAAGATATAGGATGGTTAATACGGTTAACCCTGGGAAGGAACTTAATACTTCGACAAATCTTTCCATACCAAAGTCGATTCCGCCACCGAAGTAACCGGAAATTGATCCCCAAACTACACCAATAATGATGTTAATCACTGCAACAATAACCCCTAGTAACAAGGAGGTTCTTAATGATAACCAAACGGATGCAAATAAGTCTCTACCTTTACTGTCAGTACCGAAAATGAAGTAAGGAAGTGTTTCATAACCTGCATCTAATAGCCCGTTGTTAAGTACACGATAAGTAAAGTACTCTTTACCATCTGCACCAACTTGCTTATTTGAAATTGAAATAACTTCAATTAGAGGAAACTCACCCTCTTCACCAAATTTCCAACCTTTACTGTGGTCATTTGGATCGTTATAAATAATAGATTCAGCCATACCAGGTGTTGAAGCTAGTAAAGCATCATAAGATTCATTATCTAAGTTAGAAGGTCTGTTAGCGAAGATATCGTTATATTTGTAGTATGTGAATGAAGCAACTGTATAAAGCGCGTTAGCTCTCAACCATGTACCACCAAACCCATTCATTGAAGTTGATAACCATTGGGATAGTCCATAACCAGAATAGTATAAATCCTCTGAAGCAGCTAAATCTACTGATACTGAGTTAATTGACACTCTTGGTTTACCTTCTTCTTCGCTTCTAAACACCAGCGCAAGGCTTCCACCACCAACTGTAGCAGTTGTAAAAGTGTGACTGCCGGCTTCTGTGATTGATCCGACAGGTATATAGTAATCTAAGCTTTCAGGATCTTTATCTGTCATACCTTCAGGCAATAGACTTTTTAATCCCGCTGGCTTAACTAAAATTTCTAATGTAGCATTTTCCGTAATGCTTTCAATATCAATCGTGATACTCGCATTAGAATATCCTGATTGAACCTTTTCCACTACGATATGTGCATCTCTCTTAGATAGCACTATATCATTAGTCCCACCAACATAGTTAGGTTTACTGTCCCCACCAACAATGATGCTATTAACCAGTGTGCCTTTTTTGATGAACTCAGGTGAGAAAGTATTATAGACATCATACTTTGGATAGTATAGTCTATTACCATCAACATCACCTAATGCTGGATTAATTAGCTCATATTTAGTTAAATCTGCTTCATACTCATTGACCTCAATGGTTCCATCGAAAATACCAAGTTTTTCTAAAAATGGAATACGCGGAGGTAAAAATTTAGTGTTGACACTATTTTCTGAAGTGTAGTCTTTAACTGTCAAAATTGGAACGAACACAGATAACAACACAACCATCAATACGATTGTAGTCGCGACAATATTGACTTTGTTTTTAGTGAAACGGATTAAGGCGTCAGCTAAAAACGAACGTGGTTTACCTTCGAACTTAGTGTCAAATATTTTTTCATCGACTTTGACGAACTTAAATAGTTTCTTGTCTATTTGTTTATTATCCATTTTTTGCCCCCATTTTGATTCTAGGATCAATTAAACCATAAGACATATCAATTAAGATACTTGTAAATAGTCCAATAAATCCGAAGAAAGCAGTATCATACATAATGATGTTATAGTCAGGTGACCCTTTGATGCTTGCCTCGATAAATAAACGACCAGCACCTGGAATACCATAAACTTGCTCAGTAATACCTGCACCACCTAATAATCCAACAAAACTAAAAATTAACCCTGGAAGAATTGGTGTTAGAGAGATTCTAAGCGCATGTCTGTAAATAGCTTGGCGTTTGGATAACCCTTTTGTTCTCGCTAATAAAACGAAGTCTTGAGTCAACCCTTCACTAAGTTCAGCACGTACACGTCTTGATAGTCCAGCGATACCACCAAGTGATAAGCTGGCAACAGGAATAACATACCCCAGTATCCTCGTCTGCAGAGGCATCTGCTCGGATGGCCATTGATATGGCAACCAGGATAAGTCAGATCCAAACCATTTCATCAGTAGCATAATAACTACGAATGAAGGTAAGGAAATAAATACCATGATGATTATGGATGTTAAGTTATCGAATAACTTATCCTTCTTAATTGCTGCAGTTGCACCAATTAGAAGCCCAAAAGGAATTTGTAATAATAAAACTGCGAGGTTAACACCGATGGTATATTTAAATGTTCTATTTAATACTTCAGTGGCAGGCGCATTTACTTGAACCCTAGTAGATGTCCCCCAATCAAATTTTGTGATAACATTTTCAAGCCATGTTCCGTATTGGGTAATAATAGGTACACGCTCAAAAACCCAAAGAACTCGGATGGGTTTGTTAATCTCTTGGTCAGTGTAGATTGTAAAATAATTTTTTGTATCTTTAACATACTTTTCCTGTAATTCCTTCAATGTAACTTGAGTTAATTTAGGCGAAGTTGGTGTAGGTTGATAATCAATGTCAATAATGGTTCTAGTCATAAAACCATCATTCCATTGTTTAACTAACCAAGAACGCTTCTCATCATACTTTGTAGGCGGATATTCAGGTTGTAGTTTTAGGAATACGAAAGTAATTGTTAGGATGGTAAATAAGATGATAAACACCCATAACAAACGCATTAAGAAATACCTTAACATATATATAACTCCTATCTATTTCAATTTTATTGATATCAAGTATTATATCAAAAAGCTTATCATTTTCAAAACCTTTTTTTACACAATTAGGATGAAAACGTTAAGCTATCGAACAATAAATCATCCTTTTTCACAAAAGGATGATTTACGTTCTTAATTATCTTTACTTTTAATTATGACTTAAAATTTTATCTTAGTAAAGTAAGATAGCTGGTAAGATTGTATCTCCGTCTTTTGGAATTGTAATTCCATAAGCGTCTGTAACAGTATCTCTACCAATTTCTGTGTCTAAGTCTTCACTATAAATTACGAATGCGCCTGAAGGTGATTCAAATTCTGCACTCCAGCTACCAGCCTTTTCTGCATTATACTTCCAGCCTGCTTCTGTAAAAATAGCTACAACTTGTGCTTTAGTCATGCCTTCTGGTAAAACGATCCAAATCCCGTTAACGCCAGCTTCTTCAATGATTTCGAAGCCAGTGCCTTCAAATTCTGGATATGAATATCTGTCGAAGAAATCTTCAACTTCATCCATAACTTTTGTCCAGCTTTCATATTCGCCTTCCTCTAATACTGGTGGAACGTCATCGCCATCGACGATTGTTGCTTTACCGTTTAGAGCTGTTGAAATAGCATCGTATGAGAATACTTTTGTGATTTCTGGTGTATCAACGTCATCGTCATGATCCCAAGTAACTGAGATTTCAGGTAATGATGTGTCAAAGCCCCAGTTAATTGTGAATCCACCACGGTTATCTGATGAGAACACGTCTAGGAATGAAGATGCGTTTAACTGAGAACCTGAGATACCACCGATTGCGATATCGAATTCCCCCTTCATCATATAGTCATAATAGATGTTAGGGAATGGTGTATCAACGATATTAACTTTGATCTTAACATAGTTAACGTTATCAACTAAAGCTTCGAAACTTTGTTTAACAAAGTCGCCTCTAACTTTAGTAGCATCTGATTGTGTAATGTTCATGAAACGTACGTCTAAAGTAATTTCTTCATACTTTTGAGCAGTACCCTTCTTGTAGTGACCATCTGCAATACCTTGTGAAACTGCACTTCTTAAATAAGATAATGCAAGGCCTTTATTATAACCCCATGTTTCGCCAGCGTAATCTTCGAAAATTTTCTTACCTTGTTCAGAGTCTCTGTATGGAACACCTGATTCAGGGTCTACATAATATAGATTTGAGAAGAATGTTGTACCAATACCAGATGTTGGAACCCAGTTTTGTTGTAAGTCTTGTCTATCCATAATATAGTATAAAGCTTTTCTAAAATCTGTGTAGCCTAGGATTGGTTCTGGTACGAACTTAGATCCTGGGAATTGTGCTTGTTGTCTATCAACAGTTTGTAGACCGTTAATGTTCAATCTCATAGTTGTTGCATCTGGAGTTTGTCTAACTCTTGGGTCAGAAATAAACTCAGAGATACGTGCATTTGGAACTGAGCTTGATTCTAGTTTACCATCTAGGAATGCTGTGAATGCAACTTCTGCAGATTCATAAATGATGATGTCATATCCAGTCCACATTGTTTCTTCTGCGTGTGGATATTTAGCGTTCTTAACGTATGTAGTAAGTTTAGAAGGTTCAAATGTGTCCATGATGTATTCACCACTTGACGCGATGTGTAGGTGGTCTTTACCATAGTCAGCTTTGTTTGATAAACTTTCATATAAATCTTGTTGCATTGCTGGCCAACCTAATAGGTAGTAAGCATCGAATTCGCCCTTAGCGTTCTTAGTAGTGAACTCTAAAGTTAAATCATCGACCTTCTTAAGACCAACGCTTGCCCATAATGTGTCAAGTTCTGCAAGTTGTGCTGCGGTTGGAGTTGCTTCTCCACCATAGATTTCTTGTGCTTTCTTAGCATATGCTTCTGCACCTTGAATTTCAGATACGAAGTCACCACCACCAGAGATTGCACGGAATAAGTTTCTATTTAATGCTTCACGGAATGTCCAGATATAGTCATTAGCATCTAGTACCATGTCATAACCTGTTGTAACCATATCCTTGTTGAATGCCCATTCAAGATCGTCTCTTAAAACTACTCTCCAAGTTTTAGAAGAAGTCTTGCCATTAACTATTTCAACTGTTGGTCCAACAGCTTGTGGTTTTTGAGCAGCTAGGTCTGGAGCCCATTCCCAACCATTCTTAGCATCATTTAATACTTGACGGTAGAATGAACCAGTAATGTAGTTAATGTAGTCTAATGATACTGAGTCATCATATGTCCAGAAGTTTAATGTTGAGAATGTTTGTGTATCCCAAGCGCGGTATGTATATT
Organism: Paracholeplasma morum; assembly: GCF_016907055.1. Classification (NCBI taxonomy): domain Bacteria; kingdom Bacillati; phylum Mycoplasmatota; class Mollicutes; order Acholeplasmatales; family Acholeplasmataceae; genus Paracholeplasma; species Paracholeplasma morum. The sequence goes on along the minus strand of NZ_JAFBBG010000005.1, from coordinate 65,699 downwards.
CGCCTGCTTTACCGAATTCACCTTCTACACCTTTGACTTCTGAGTCATCAGCTGTAAGGTCAGCATATCTAGTACCCCAACCATAAGAAGGAATAAATGATGCTACTGGTAATGTTACACGTTGTGCAAACATACTGAATGAGCTTGCCACATAGAATGGAATACCACCAATCATGTTGTCAAGTAAGTATCTTTCAGCTGCTGCGAAGAATTCATTCTTAACGTTACTTGAAGCGAACTTAAGGTTTAACACGCCATCATATAAAGCATTCTTGTCTGCAACGACTAAAATGTTTGATAAGGCATAACCTTCAGCGCCTGCGCTGTCTTTTACGCTATAAACGATTTGGTATCTACCAACTTTAGATGTATCAACTGAACCCTTTGTAGTGATTGCAGATGTTAAAACACCATCTTCATTGTCTTTAGCAGTTACACCAGCTTTTGGATCAAATGATTCACCTAATCCTAATACATGGCTTGTAACACCGCTAATTGTTGGTGCACCATTTGGTGTATATACTGTTACTTTAATTGTTACTACTGTTTCTAACCCTTTAGAGTCTTTGACAGAATATGTAACATCATAAGTACCGTTAACGTTAACGTCAACTTTGTTATCAACAACAATCGCTGAAGTTAGGGGACCATCTTCTTTGTCCGTAGCTTGAACTGTAGCTAGTGGATCAAATGGAGTGCCCTTAATATGGTCCATATTTTGTACTCCAGAGATTACTGGAGCTTCGTTCTTAACTTCTTTTTTACATGCAACTAATGCTAGTGCAAGTAGAACGAATGCAAATACCGTTACTATTTTTTTCATTTCTCTCTCTCCTTTTTTTACTATTATATCAAAAAAATCAAAGATACATAGAACTCGCATTATGAAAGCGTATTCAATTAGTTACTTGTGATTTTTAATGACAACAACTTGATAAATCCCTTTACTTCCTTGTTAATCCAAGAATCTGTTTTCTTATTGGCAACACAAATATGACAATAAGAATCGTAGTAATTAACAACCCTAAATCTACAAACTCTCTACCTTGATAAAACAAAGTGAAGATTGTTGGTAAAAGGCAGATTACTAGATACAAAACAATAAAGTAGATATGTTTTTGCTTATCTCTTGATACTTTTCCCACGATAAAAACCCCTTTCCATTTTGTATTATTACTAATTTATCACAATTCATATGCGATTTCAAGCATTAGTGCACATTTTCTTTACATTTATTTGCTCTTTTTTTGTTTTTTTGATGATTTCGTCTTTAGGATTGATAAAATCGCATTATTATCGTGTTAAATCACTACATTGTATTGTAACCGAATATGACGTACTGAAGATTTTAGTATTTCACGATTTCACGCGCGCGCACGTACGTACACGTACGCGTATATAATATAAAAAAGACTTAACAACCGATTGGTCATTAAGTCTTTAGTTATTTTCTAATTGTTATTCAGCTTTTGAATAATCCATTGCTTTGTAACGTTGATACATTGCCCAACGGTTCTTGGCATCATTTAAGTTTTGATTTAACAATTCTTCTGCATGATCTGGATTGATTTGTGATAACTGTGCATAACGTGATTCAGATAATAAGTAGTCTTGATACTTGTCCCAGACTGGTGGCTTAGAATCGATTTGGAATGGATTCTTACCTTGCTCAATTAGTCTTGGGTCATATCTGAATGTTGGCCAGTATCCGCATTCTGTAGCAAGTTTAGCTTGAGATGCAGATTGAGTTAAGCCACCCTTGATACCATGTTCAATACATGGTGAGTAAGCAATAACCAGAGATGGACCATTGTATGATTCAGCTTCTTTTAAAGTCTTGATAACTTGAGCTGGTGATGCACCGTGAGAGATTTGGGCAACATAAACGTGACCATAACTCATAGCGATTGCAGCTAAGTCTTTCTTCTTAGTCTTCTTACCGGATGCAGCGAATTTTGCAATTGCAGCACTTGGTGCAGATTTAGATGATTGACCACCAGTGTTAGAGTAAACTTCAGTGTCTAGAATTAGGATGTTAACATCTTCGTTATTAGCGATAACGTGGTCGATACCACCATAACCGATATCATAAGCCCAACCGTCTCCACCCATGATCCATTGGCTCACACGAACAAAGTAATCTTTAAGTTCTAGTAATTCCTTAGCATAAGGTGCATTAACTTTTTCTAGTTCAGCTTCAAGTTTTGGAGCAAGCGCTTGAGTGATTTCACCAGATGCTCTATTTTCTAACCAGCTTGATGCTAATTCCTTTAAGGATTCAGGCATTTCGCTTAAATGGTTAGCAAATAGGTTGTGGATTCTATCTCTCATCGTTTCGTATGCAATTCTCATACCGAAACCGAATTCAGCGTTATCTTCGAATAGTGAGTTAGCCCAAGCTGGACCTCTACCATTTGGAAGTGTTGTGTATGGTGTAGCAGGGAATGATGCACCATAAATCGATGTACAACCTGTAGCATTCGCTAAGATCATACGTTCCCCAAATAATTGGGTAATCGCTTTAATATAAGGTGTTTCACCGCAACCAGCACATGCGCCAGAGAATTCGAATAATGGTTTATTGAAGTTAACGTTCTTGACGTTATCATTACCAATATTCTTATATGTTACTTCATTGAAGAAGTAGTCAGCGATTTGTTGTGAACCAGCACTTAGTTCTGGTCCGATTGGTGTCATGAATAAAGCTTTACCAGGTGCTGGACAAACCTCAACGCACACACCACATTCTGTACAATCAAGTGTTGAAACTTGGATGGTGTATTTGTATTGGTCAAGACCTTTACCTTTAGCTTGTAAGAACTTAGAACCTTCAGGAGCGTTTGCTACTTCTTCTTCAGTTGCTAAGAATGCGCGGATAACAGCATGTGGACATGCGAATACGCATTGGTTACATTGGATACAGTTTTCTTCTCTCCAACCTGGAATGAAGTTTGCAATACCACGTTTTTCATAAGCGGCAGAACCGTTATCCATATGACCATCTTCATAACCTAAGAATGCTGAAACTGGAAGTGAATCCCCTTCAATAGCGTTAACGATATCAGCGATATTCTTAACGAATGATGGACGGTCTTGAGCCTCAACCACTTCGTCTTCTAAGAATGCCCATTCAGGCTTAACTTCTACTTCAACTAAGTGTTTGTATCCAGCTTCAATCGCAGCGTAGTTCATTTGAAGAATTGCTTCACCCTTACGTCCGTAAGATTTTTCTGCATATTTCTTCATAAGTTCTTCTGCTTTTGCAAATGGCATGATGTGATCTAGTAAACGTAATTGCGCACTTTGCATGATTGTATTAGTTCTTCTTCCTAATCCAATTTCATAAGCTAAGTCTACAGCATTGATGATGTAGAATTTAGCATTCTTTTGTGCTAATTGACGTTTTACTTTATTTGGCAAGAAGGCTTCGATCTCATCTTTGCCTACTTGTGTATTTAATAAGAATTTACCGCCTTGACGTAATCCTTTAACCATATCGTATTTTTGTAAGTATGTATCAGCTGAACAAGATACGAAATGTGGATTATTAACTAGGTAAGTAGATTTGATTACATGTGGACTGAAACGTAAGTGCATACGTGTAACCCCACCCGCTTTTTTAGAGTCATAAGCTGCATAGGCTTGTGAGTTTAAGCTTGTGTTGTCCCCGATGATCTTAACGATATTCTTAGAAGCCCCAACGGTACCGTCAGAACCTAATCCGAAGAATAATAACTCAGTAGTTTCTTTGTCTGTTACGTCGACATTTTCAGAGAAGTCAATGGATGTGTGAGTAACGTCATCATTGATACCAACTGTGAAGTGGTCTTTTTGTTCGCCAGCAAGGTTTTTGAACACTGCATTAACCATGTTAGGGGTTGTATCTTTAGAAGATAATCCATAGATACCACCGATGATGGTAGGTTGATGATCTCTGCCATAGAACATAGATTTAACATCTAGGTATAATGGTTCTCCTGTGCTGCCTGGTTCGATTGTTCTATCAAGAACTGCGATTCTCTTAACACTCTTTGGCATTGCTGCAAAGAAGTATTTTTCTGAAAATGGTCTAAATAGATGAACAGATACCATACCAACTTTTTTACCTTGACGAGTTAAGAAGTCGATGGTTTCTTTAGCAGTTTCAACTACTGAACCCATCGCTACGATTACATCTGTTGCTTCTGGATCCCCATAGTAATTGAATGGTGCATAAGGACGACCTGTTACTTTAGATATTTCTTGCATGTATTCATTGACAATGTCAGGAATAGCAGCATATTTTGATGCTTGTAATGTACGTGTTTGGAAATATACGTCATCATTTTGTGCCGTACCACGTGTCTTAGGGTGTGCAGGGTTTAATGCACCATCTCTAAATTTCTTTAATGCTTCTCTGTCTAAAAGACGATCGAATACACTATAGTCCATTACTTCAACTGTATTAACTTCGTGTGAAGTTCTAAACCCGTCAAAGAAATGTAAGAATGGTACTGTACCTTTAATTGCAGCTAAGTGTGCAATTCCACCTAAATCCATTACTTCTTGTACAGAGTTTGAAGCTAGTAAAGCCCACCCTGTTTGTCTTGCAGCCATCACGTCTTGGTGGTCACCAAAGATAGATAGTGCTTGTGCTGCGATTGAACGTGCAGCGACATGGATAACCCCTGGCAATAATTGACCAGCGATCTTATACATGTTTGGCAGTTTAAGCAAGAGACCTTGTGATGCCGTAAAAGATGTGGTTAGTAACCCAGTTTGTAATGATCCGTGAACAGTTCCGGCAGCTCCGGCTTCACTTTGCATTTCAACGACTTTAACTGGCATACCAAAGATATTCTTCTTACCTTGAGAAGCCCATAAGTCAACGTTTTGACCGATTGGTGTAGATGGTGTAATTGGATAGATACCCGCTACTTCGGTCAACGCATACGCTACATACGATGCAGCTTCAGCGCCGTCCATTGACTTGATAACTTTTTTATCAGCCATTTTTATCCTCCTTTTGCTTATTCTTTTAGAATAACCCGCAATGAGATTATAACTTAAAACAAATATTTATGCAACCTCATAAAAGCGCGAAATGTGAATATTATCGTATATTAAAAACTTTCTAATCTACCCCTTAATAAAGGTCAAAACCGCACTAGCATTTGTTTTTGCACTTGCCTTCTTGAAAACTTTTTCGATGACGCCTTCTTCGTTCAAAATAAATGTGCTACGCTTCATTCCAATCGTAATTTTGCCGTACAGGTTTTTTTCGCCATATGAACCAAAATAAGATGAGACTTCATGATCCGGGTCACTTAATAGAACAAATGGAAGATTATAAGATTCTATAAAATTCTTATGACTCATCGCATCATCCGTGCTAATTCCTAACAAGACTACATTCTCATTGGTAAGTTCTTGATAGATGTCTCTAAAACTACAAGCCTGGGTTGTACACCCAGGCGTATTGTCTTTTGGATAAAAGTATAAAACAACTTTCTTTCCTAAATAATCACTTAATTTATGTGTTTTACCAAAAGCATCCTTCAACTGGAAATCCTTTGGTTTCATCCCTACTTCTAGCATAATATCCCTACTTTCTTAATAATCTTAAACTGTTTAAAATAACGAGAATAGTTGATCCCTCATGGGCAACAACCCCTAGAGGTAACTTGATTAATCCGAACACGTTCGAGATCAATAATAGTGCAATTACAGTAATCGAGAAGAACATATTTTGTCTTGCGATAACCTTCATTCGTCTAGCTAGCTTAATCGAGATTCCGATGTTTTCTATCTTATTATTCATGAATACAACATCCGCAGTTTCTAGTGAAACGTCTGTGCCAGAACCCATTGCAACCCCAACATCTGCACTTGCGAGTGCAGGCGCATCGTTGATGCCATCACCAACCATCATTACCGTTTTATTGCTCTTTTTCATTGATTCAACATGTTTCAATTTGTCTTCTGGAAGAAGCTCACTTAAGACATACTTAATGCCAGCTTCTTTGGCGATATTTGCTGCTGTATAGCGATTATCCCCTGTTAGCAAAATCGGTCTAACCCCTAATTCAATAAGTTCACCAATGGATTCTTTAACATTAGGTCTGATCTTATCAATTAAAGAAATAAATCCAATAAGTGTTTGGTCTTTAGATACGAAAACAGTTGTATATCCATCCTTATGGGCGGCATCAATTCTCACCCTTAAGTCTTCTGATATTGCAACATCAAATCTACCTACTTGCCATAAGTGATTATCATAGTTGGCTTCAATTCCCTTACCAGGAATTTCAGTGGTCTTAATGGCTAAATCTTTCGAGCCGTTTAAATAAGTTACAACCGCACCTGCTAATGGGTGTGTAGATTGTTTTTCTAAGGTATATACAACATCACATAAAGTAGATTTGTCTGACTCTGTGCAATAGATTTCAGCTACTTGTGGTCTACCTTCGGTGATGGTTCCGGTCTTATCCAGTAAGACGGAATCGATTTCTGCTAGTTTTTCTAAGTGTTTTCCACCTTTAATCAAAATTCCTTTTCTTGAGGCATTTGATAAAGATGATAATACAGCTGGTGATACCGAGGCAACCAGTGCACATGGGGATCCAACGACTAAGACAACAATCCCTCTATAGATTGCGACATCACTGCTCCAAATATCGAACACACTTGGAATAATCATCGTTAATGCTGATAAAGCGATAACTACATATACATAATAACGTTCAAACTTATCAATAAATGTTTCTGTTTCTGTTTTATTATCATGAGCGCTTTGAACGAAATCAATAATCTTTTGTACGGTTGATTCGCTCATGTCTTTCGTAACTTTCATTTGGAAAGTTGAAGATACGTTTAAAGTCCCTGAGTATACGGCATCGCCTTTAACCTTATCAACTGGAACGGATTCTCCGGTAATCATCGATTCATTTATAGAACTACTACCGTCGATGATAATGCCATCTGCTGGAACAGATGAACCCACTTTCACAAGTACAATATCGTTGATTGTAAGTTTGCTTGCCGCAATCACTTCTTCTTTACCATCTTTGATTAAGATGGCTTGTTCAGGAGCAAGTTTTAAGAGACTTGTAAATGCCTTTTCACTCTTCGCATTGGCATAGTCTTCGAGTAAGCCAGATAGTGCAAAAATGAAAATTAGAATGGCGCCTTCAGCGTAGTTTTTAACAACAAACGCACCAAGAGCGGCCATAATCATCAATATTTCTACGTTTAATGCCTTGTTTTTGATGGTTTCTAAGACCCCTTCTTTAGCCTTATAAAACCCACCAATTAAAAACGATAAACCATATAATACCATTAAGGTTGTCTCATTCAATAACGATTTAAATATGGTTGCCGTCAAAATCAATATTACAGATATAACAGTAAATGCTGTTTCAAGTTTTAAGTTGTTTTTCATAAAAAATCCTCCATAAGTAGTATAACATAGAGTAATCTAATTATTATAAATAATGCTCATATTTATTATAAATAACTTATCTATTTGGAATAATTATGCATAATTTAATAAAAACAGCATGTTAGCTCTACGTACTATACATAATATGCCTCCATCTCGTTATGATATGGAGGCACACATTAATTTCATTTATCATGTTTTTGAATTTGCTTGATTAAGTAGTTCATTAATATCTCACTATAATCGATTGGAATGTCTTTAGTATGTTTATACAAGGCATTACAAAAATCATTATAGTAAGCATCTTTAACAGTCTTTGTGGTTAGAAAGGCATGAATCTCTTTGTATCGAATCACTTTATAGTGTTTGCTGCCACTATAAGAGGATAAATCTAATTTATTATAATTTGGGACAAATATATACAAATATACCTTCTTGTTATGTTTTTCTCCTTCTTTTATAGCGAATTCATAATACTTTGATAACTGCGATTGAACAAGACCATCTTCACTAAAGTCGTGTCTGTTAGACACGCCGTTAATCCCAGATTTAATCTTATTTTCGATGACAAGAATAGATTCTTCGTCTTCTACCCATAAATCGATATTATGAAACTCTCTTTTAATGGAAAACTCTTCACTGATCTTTAGATTCATTACCGTTTGGGCAAAGTCTTTGAAAAGCTTTGGGTGGTTTGTAAAAAAATGATTGAACATATTTGAGAATGCGAGTTCATCATCTTCTTTATTAATTAGGGTAAGAAAATTAAACCGGTTATGTTCTTTCATGCCGTCGTGAACGGTGATGGTTTTTTCATACCACAATTCGTCATTATTAATCATATCCATAAAACTACTATAGGAATTCGGGTTCTTTAGATCATCTACGTACATTATAAGGGATTGTCTAGCAAATCTTTTGTCGCTCATTTGGCATATAGTGAGTTCTTGATTGATTGACTTATCATACGCACTATCAATGATATATATTAGTGTTTTTGGACGTAATAACTTCTCTGATACGAAACTAACGGTCGGCCATGATTCATTGGTCATCACATAGGGAAACCCTCCATAAGTAATGGGATTATTTCGTTCATATGCTCTTAATTGGTTTACTGCTGAGGCGACTCTATCTTTCTTGGAATAACCTTTAGGATGAAAGAGTTGTCCAGACTTTCCAATGATACTAACCCCTATAACCTCAAAACACCCAGCTTCATATAGCCTTGTATGCACAACAGCACATACAGAATCATCATACTCAGGGTTAATCATACCTATAGGATTGATAAAACAGTAGTTCTTTTGATCATCTGCATGCAGAAGGTTAATCACTTCTCCCCCGCCTATTTCTTTTGTTAGGTATTCTCCTGCATACATTCTATTTATAATAATGGATTTCATGGAGTGTACTCTTTTTTAAATAGTGATAAGGCTCCCGATAAAACATCTATCCCAAACAGGTTTATTACATCCGCTTGGCTAATCTCTTTAATTTGCTTACTGATAGAATGATTGCCAAAGCGATATGGCGAATCGACAGGTTCTGTTTCATCAAACCCATTTAAATAGTCAGAAATAGATGTCACATAATCCACTCTAATAAAGCCATTAGAATCATCTTTCGTGTACTTATGGGCAACATAGTTATTGCTGCAATATAAACAAAAACCATTAAATAAATAGAACTTAATTGTAGTTAATTTGTCCATTTCTTAATCCCTCTCTGTATCAATATAAATAACAATTATAATAGCTGATGATAATGTTGGATGATGGTTGTTTTTTTAGCTATTTATTTAATTGTAACATATAACTATATCAGAATACATTTTTGTCATAATAGGGTAGTATGACTTCTGGCTATGTATATATTTGGTTCGATATCACTGTTTTTTATGATTCAGTATCATTCGAATTGAATTATGCAACCTCTGTCTTTGAGCAACTCTATTTGTTGATCAAGAGTTTTGAAATTTTTAACTTCCACGCTATTCTTCAAAAAAAAATCTCTCCTGGGACACATTCGAAAGAGGTGCGGAGAGTTTTATTACATACAATATATATTTTTTGTAAAGTTATGTCAATAATGATTGTCTATGCAATGACTTTTTGATATTTATGTTTCATCTGTAATTTCCTTCGATAGTGTATAAATGAGATTCTAATTGTGTGATGCTACCTAAATTAATACAAATCAGCACCCTTTAGAAGATTTTAGCACTCTAATTGTTCTTGTTATTATATGTTCACAATAAGTAAGACATTTTACTAGTCAAAACATTTAATCTTCAATTTCGATATATATGTCAAATCCACTTGGTGTTGCTGCAAATCCTTCTCCAAAAATTGCAATTTCAAATTCATCGCTAATAAAAATATTATCTATACACTCAATTTTAGGATTCTGTGTTCCAGTTCCATTGCATATAAATATCAAATATTTTTCATTTGCTTTTCGTGCAAACTTGATTTCGTTTTTTGAAAATGTCAAAATCAATTTTTTTGAATATTTTTTACTACTTTTAACTTCCACAAAATAAGTAAGTTCATTTTGTTTATACTTAAAATCATAACCAAGTCCAGCTTTGCCATTTGGGTAAATGTCTTTGTCTGCATTTTCAGAAACCCAATCAATTTCGGTAACTCCTTCAGCTATAGTATTCAAGTATCTATAAACAATTGTTTCTGCTTTTAATCCAAAAGCAGATTTACTTCTTTCACTTCTTTCTATATCCTGCTTAGTGCTGGTTTTACTTGCTCTTTGATTATCAATATAAACTGGTTTTGTTGTAGCTTTTCTAAATGTTATATCCATATAAGATGAATCATCGACAATCTTTTTAGGTATCACATCTAAATATTTCTTATATTCTTCAAATAAATTATCTATCATCCCTAGATACATATAACTTTGATTATGCACAATATTTAAAAACAAGTCTATTTTCTCATCGGATATGTTATTCTCTAGTAATTTGCAATCAAATTCTCTTTTATTGAAATTATACTTTTCATTCAGATTTATTATCTTTGTTGACTTGTCGTATTTAAGAAAATCGATTGAATTATAAAAACTGTCATAATCAAATTCAATGTCAAGTTCAGTTTCAATAGTGAAAAGATTATTAAACTCAAATTGATCATATTGAGTTAACATCTTGCTGAATTGCCTTTGTTCTGTAATATCTGTTGTTTCTATCATTTTGTTATACAGGGAAGATTTCCATCCTCTTTCATTTATTGATAGTTGTTGATTCAAAAGGGATTGAAAATAACTAAATGTATTAAATTTTAATTCTGAAATCGAATTAAATTCTTTAATTGTCTTTTTACTTGCCTTTAAAATATCAAAGATAACTTTTTGGTTTGAATGGATTGATAATGCTCGAAAATCAATTGCATATATTGAAATTTTTTGTTTTTCATTAAGATTAATATTTAAGGTGTTTTCAAGTATATTTAATAAGTAATCTCCCTTAAGTTCCATAAGTCGTTCAGATTTTTTCTTTTGTTCTAACAACTCGAAAGCATTTTTTATATCCTCGCTGCTATAACCCTCTGATAACAATAATCTTTGTTCAACTTCAGGTGGCAAAGTTGCTTCTTTTATGAAATCTAATCTGGAAACAAAATGATGTGGTAAATAAATTAAACTGATGGATGAATATCTAACATCAGAAGGCTTGCATTTTTTATTCTCGAAGTATATCCATGAATAATCATTAAGTTTTTCAGTCAGAGAGGACTTCTTAATGAGTTTTTCCCACGATCCATATTTAACTTTATAGCTGATTTCTATCTCTGAGTATTTTAAATCGATTGCAGATAAAAATCTCCAGAGTATTTTTGATGATATGGGGTTAATATTAGATATAATGAATTCTAAACCATCGAGAGAATAGTCGCTACCACCACCGCCTTGTGAATAGTTTATATCCTTACCAGGATGATTTTCTGCAAAATATGATGAAAACGAATGAATTGTGCGCTTAGTTTCAATGATTTTAGGGTGTTTTCTTAACCCTAATTCTTCTAAATAAGTATTACAGTCTAGATCCATGCAAACAGTCTCGTATACCTCTTTATTAAGAAAAATCACTTCATCATACCCGTTATAAAGATTAAGTAAGTCATCCGTAGGTATTAGAATATCCTTTCCGATATGTTTATTATTATTCGTGTCTATAAATATTTTTTTATCACTTAAATATGCAATGATGTCTTTTTTTTCATCTAATCCGGAATTCATGAAAGTTTCTATGAACATTTCAAAATATTCGATATAATCAGTAACACTTATACTATTTAACAAATATTTTTCGATGTCATTCTTTATAAATTCAAAATTAGATGCTTTCTTAATCCCGATTTTAGAAAAAAATTCTAGAGATGTGGAATCACTTAGTAAATCCCTATGAATGTCCTTTTTCGAGTCATAATTGTTTTCTGAAGTTGGTAAAAAAACGACTATAACACCATTTGAATCCATAGGTGCTATCATTGATCCATTTCCTAGTCGTATGAATTTTCTATTTTTTAGCTGATTATAATTGCTATCTGATAATGTACCTATTTGGGATAGAGAAAATCTGTAAAATTTTATAAGCCATTGATTCGTTACCTTATCCCAAAAATAATCTGTCGTACTATTCAGAAATAATCTGTAATATAAATCTGGAATTAATAATTCTTTTGTCAAAAAATCGTATAAATCCCCTCTATCTTCTTGATCATCATAATTATCACTACTTAAAGTTTTTTTGCTTATCCATTTTGATCTATTACCAAATATAAGTTTAAGCTCGTTTTCAGATAGCAAATCTTGCAATCCAAAATTACGCAGTAAAAGAACTTTATCGTGAGCAACAAATTCACCATCTATTGTTTTAATTAACTCTTCTTTTTGGAATAATTCCTTTGTTTCTTCAAATAATCTTGTCTGTAATAAATATCTATTGCTTAAAGAATCCCAGTTATAATAATTAACCTTTTTTATTGGTAATTGTGAAATAACTTCATATGTTAGTAGATTCATTCTCTTTAGTTCTAAGATTGAATATTTGTATAATTCAACTAACTGCTCTAGTATATACTTGTTGTCTCCATCAGCATAATCAACAGATTCTCGATGTTTTTGGGTTTTGAATGGTCCGTTTACTTTTAACCTAACCTTTGTATCTTGTTGAGTTGGAAAAAAAACCATTAGCTTGGTACTTTCTTGATTCATGTTTATTTTCCCATCAACCATTTTATATGCTATTTGACACTTTTTAATGTCTATTTCGTTAGTTTTAGAATTTAGCAATTCAAATTCTATTTCAAAAAGTAAATAATGCACTATATTAGTACCGATTTTGATTTGTGTATTAATTATGTTTTTACCATTATCAGAGAACAATGTATTATTTTCTTTTGAAATAAACTCTTTATCTTCAATATGTATGTTTGTTATACTGTTAATGAACAACAATGTATCTTCATCTAAGAGTTTTAAGGAGTTGCTTATTTGTCTTTTTATATCATCGTTTGTGTAAATACTACTTTCGAAAGGTAAGATGATTTTTGTCTTACTTGTAAAATTTTCATCCGAGTTTATTTTTTCAGGAACCCTATAATCTATAATTTTAAATTTAAAATCACCAGAGAAAATTTCTGGTGTTTTGCATATACTATAAACCGATTTGAATCCAATTCCAAACTGACCAATTTTTCCTTTCCGCATTTTTTTAGCCGAGTCATTAACTGCACAAATTCTTTTAATATCCTCAATATCAAATGGATCACCATCATGAGTAAAGATTAATCTATCCTCTTCAAGCGATAAATATACATGTTTTGCATTTGAATCATCTGCATTTTGCAATAATTCAAAAATGAAGTGTGTAGGAGTTGAATACAAGTCTGATAGAATCTCATCAATATATGTATTTCCCAATTTCATTGCACGATTTAAGTTACGCATCTTGTCTGCAATTTCTTCAATTGTTTTTGCGTGTTGTAAATCAAAATAATCTACAAATGACTGAATCATTATTTAAAATTCTCCTGTACTCATATTCATTTAACTAAAAACTTGATATTTGAATTATATCTAATTAACATCTATTAAATCACATTTCAGGTGTATAAAGTTTCATTATTTCAATAACGCTTCAATAAATGATATGTCTTTTCTACCTCTAAACTCTAGTTTATCATTAATGACAAGCTCATATTCTGTTCTTTCTTCAAAGTCCATTTTATTATATCGATTCGTATGGAAAGTAATAATCTGATTAGATGATCCCCTCAAGTAAAGAGAATCATCTTTTTTTTCTAATTCAAAAGGTTCAGAGATAACTACATCACATAGTTTTACTGTTTGAAGCTTTTTTTCATCAAGATTTATATACGAATAACCAGTGAATAAAATCACGCCTATATCTCTATGCTTCAATTCTACGATCAAATCATATAAGTCTTTTTGGTCAAGAGGCTCACCACCAAGTAGAGTGATTTCTTTTGCTTTAATTGAACTCAGCACTGAAGATAATGCCATCTCATTTTCTTTATCAAAAGACCATAGATGAGGATTAATGCATCCTTTGCATCTGATTGTACATCCTTTGAACCAAATGACATCTCGATCACCAGGACCATATATTTTAGAGTTATGTGCAATATGATGAATATTATATGTGCTCAATATGTTCTCCTAACAAATTGAAGTTGGACATTGTCATTATTTTGAGTTTGTACAACTTCATATCCTTTATTAATTGCTGATACTTTCAACTCTTCAACTAAAGCCTCACATGATGGAAGTTGTTGAATCTTAAGTGCTTCTTCTGACTGAGCCATTTTCATTTCGAGTTGATCAATGATACTTCTAAGTTCAGTTGCATCATGATTTTCGCGATTTGCACGATATGATTGCTCGAGTAACTGGTCTTGATAATTTTTTTGTGAAACTAAGGCTCTTCTTGTAAACAGTTCTCTTAGAAGTTCAATTTGACTTTGTATAGAACTTATTTGGTTCGAATCTGTGTGGATAACAATGCGTTCACCCATCGTTATTTTCGCGGTTTTTCCGTTACCAAACACCAAAATGTTCTTTGAGATTTTTATGTTTAATTCATCAATGGTGTTCATAAAACTATTGATCATTTCGTCTTTAGGTAATAGATTGCTTGCGCATATAAGATGCAAATTAATATTTCTTACAATACTGCTCACTTGAGATTCACCTCAATTTTTAATTCTTCATCTTTTTCATAGAACTCTGAAGTATGTTCAAAATTGTCGATATCAAGAAATTGTTCAAAAAGTTCTTTGATTGCTTCAACACAAGATTCACCTTTAAAGTTATCAGTTTCAAGATATATTTGTGCATCTTTTGAAATGGTTACATTAATCTTCTTATCATTCATTGCTAAGCACCAATGTTGCTTCTTGATTATTTTCACTTAGCCACTTATTAGCTTCGGTAATTTTTTCTTCATCTTTTAAAGCCATGAACTGTTTATTTGATTTTGTATATAGTTTTCCTAAAAGTTCTTGAGGGACTGAAATTTCTTCTTTTCCTACGTTGATTTTTGAAACACTTGCTTTTTTATTCTTAAGTGTCTCTTCACCAAACTCTGTTTGACTTAAAAATTCATTGTATTTTCTAATACGTTCTAATAGCAACTTTGTACTAATTATGCTATCAATAATTTTTGCATTATCTTCATCGGTTAGCTTTTTTAGTTTGCTTAAATTTTCAGATAGTAGTTTTTCTGTCTCTGCCCTTTTTTTATACTTCGCACTTAACTGATATGAAGAATCAATGATAATTGGCTTAACATCGACATTGATCTTTACAACTCCATAGTTTTCTTTGACTTGTTGATTATAGATCTGATCAAAATCTGGATTAAATGATTTATATTCATCAAGAGGTTTATAAACTGTCGAAGTGAATTCTTTTGTTTTCTCAATAACTCGTTTTTTTCCATCAAACCAGAGGTCTCTATCTATTAGAGATTTAATTTTTTCTTCTTTAAAACTTCTTCCAATAACTAAATGTTTAACATCATTGCCAATAGGTGCATAGACGTCGTCAAACAATTTCATATAAAATTCGTTTTTAAATCCACATAAGCTTGAAATGTTTTGATTAATGATATAGGCATCTTTTTCTAAATCTTTAGGTTGAGATAACATTGACATCTGAGGATTATTGAAATCTTCTGTTCCAAATAGCAACAATTCTTCATTGATTTTTGATTTTCTTATCAAAGCGTTAAACGTTGGAATGACGACACTTAATCTGATTTCGCTTATTTTCTTTGGGGCGTTATTGTTCAATACTTCAAAATCAGCACGACTCCATAAGACGTGATTAATAAACTGAAAAAGTTCAGATGAAACTTTTTGATCGCTCAGTCTAATAATATGTTTAGAATCCACAATCAAATACGCTTTTGTCTTGTCGACAATTGCTATTGCTACATCTATGTCTTTTAAGGTTGAGCGATAAAATCCAGATACAATGCCTTTATTCTTAAGTTCTTGAAGAATTTTATGATTGATAAGTCCTGCATAAACAATATTTGGATTGTTCATTAACTTTGATGCTTTTGATGCGAATTCATAAAATACAGACCCTTTTGTATCGTAAATTAAAATGCTTTTAGATACTTCCGATAAAACATCTTCAATGGTAATAGGACTAACTTTTTCATGATCATAGATAAAGCCATATTTAATTGTTTTATCCAAATTTGAAAACTCTCTTGTTCTTATCATATGATTACTCCTTTACCAATTGAATCAAGTTGTGATTCTCTTTTGTGATTTCATGTGTATTAACTTTAAAAATTGAGCCTAAGGGTTGATTAGTCGATGGGTTGAAAAATTGTCCAATTTCACAAGTGACTAGGTAGACTTCAAATGTCTTGTTTTCAAGTTCAAAAACCAGATAGCGATCATGAAAAGCGCTCTTGATAGCTGAATTTTTTTTGACTAGTACTCCCATTTTTCTTACATCGTTTTCTATTTCAGCATTTTCTTGCTGCTCATTTCCTTTTTTGACGATGGAAATGTTTGCATACTCTTTTTTAAATGCTTCTACCATTTCACGTGTTTTTGTCTTAGCATTTTTGGCGAAAGGATAACCCATCACCATGTATAAATGATGAACAGATGAACCAGACATTGTAGTTTTAAATTTGTTGACGATATCTGAGTAATTTCTTGCTCTAGAAAACTCATTATCAACAATAGTTAAATCTAAGAACTCTTCCAAAACTCTTAACTTATAAGATAGATTGTTGAATTTATCTGCACTTAGATTATCTTTAAACCCGTTATAATCGTATTGGAACTCTAGCATTGAATGATTTTGCTTAACTGATTCAGTAAATATATCCTTAGTTAAAACTTCGTTTTGGAATATCTCATCCATTTCTTTAAAACTATATATCGCATCATCTTTTAAACGATAATACATATAAAGGTATGCATACTGTTTAGCCATAGCTACTTTATCAATGCATAGTGGAAACTTACTCACTTCTATACCTTGAAAAGAATATCGATCAAGTTCGCCAGTGACAAGCTCTTGATCAGAAAAGTCTTTCAGCGAGTCAATGTATAGTAGATTTCGAACTAAATCAAATCGTCCATATGGATTTTTTTTGAGAACATCATAAGCATATGATAGTACTTTTGAATATAGATTATCCCCAGTGTCAAGCCATGTCCCCTTATCGATACTATATGTCTTTTCGACTAAGTTGACATTGATTTCAGTGCTCTTGTCCTCACCTTTAAAGACACTTTTCAGTTGTTTAGGTAAACTAACTTCTTTAAAATAAACGATTTCATCTTTCCTATCTGTTACAAATTGATTTTGAGTTAGTAAATTTTGGACATACCACTGGGACGAAGCTCTTTTTTCATTAGAGATTGTTCTTCTCATGGCAGAAAAGAAATGTACAATCTCAATTCCAATTGGTAATGCAACATGATCAATAGAGTAAGTACCTGACTCTGTTTCTTCTAAACGTGGAATATTGATAAAGTCTTTGCCTGATTTTGTTAGTTTCCCACTTGCATCAATAAAACCTTTATTTTTCAAGATTTTCTCGATTGAATTGGAAATGGCAATGGATTTAAATATTGTGTCGATCTTATTACCTGAACTTATCTCAGTCAATAAAGCCTTGAAATCATTTCGAGATCGATCAAGTTTTAAATCAACTTTTGCTTCGAAATTGCTTAGTGTTCCAGTTGTTTTATATAGTATTCTCATTGAATCACTCCTTTACCACCTAAATGGGTTTGCACTTTTTATTGGTGCAAATTCATGTGTATAAATCTGTTTCAATAAAACTGAGTCTGTTTGTTTTTTGAAGAAGTCTTCGTTCCCAAATAAAATAACTTTATCTTTAGCGCGAGTTATTGCAACATTCATACGATTGACTGAATCTAGAAATCCCACTCGATCATTTTGAACCATCGATAAATAAACAATGTCAGCTTCTTGTCCTTGAAATTTATCTACGTTATTCAATGTGATTCTTACGTTACCTTCTTTAAAGTTAAATTTATTCTGGTTTTTAAATCTTTTTTGTAGTTTTTTTCTAAGTAGAAAGACTTGGCCATTATAAAAGGTAAGTACTGCTAAATCATAATTTCTGGTTTTATTAGCTGCAAATTTAATGAACTTATCTAGTTCTTCCATAATCGCATTGGCTTCATTTTCGTTTTGATTTTTATAAACTGTATCACATGTAATATGTCTTCTTTCAAAACGACGCTTAGTATCTATATATTCGAATTGTAGATAAGATCTCGTATCGTCTTGTAATGCTTTATTGTCATAAACGTAAGTACGCGGTAACTCAGAGATTTCTGGATGCATTCGGTACTGATACTCTAATGATACAAACCGATTCACTCGATCTTCATCTGAAAACCCTTCGTTTAATATAGTTCTTTTAGGATTATTTGATTTCTTTTTTAATCCGTTTTGAATTAGAGTAATAATTGACGGTAGGGCAATTTCAGAAATGGTTGCTATTATGTCATCATAATTTTTTGAATCTTCTTCGTTTAAGTAGTTTTTAATACTGCTAATGTAATTATCATAGCCAACCGTTTTGTTGCTTTCTCGGTTGTTAATAAGCTCGTACATACGAATTAATCTCCAAATAATTTCATCTTCAAGTTTTTTACCGTACTCTTCAGATGACTTTGTAATCAAACTATAAAGTTCGTGATTTCGATGATGTAATATTGAAAAATCCTTGAAAATTTCAGCTTTAAACGAACCTATGTTTTCTTTGTGACTCAAGACTAGATATTGATTGTTCATGTAAGGTAGAGCCTTTTTAACAAGTTCATCTTCACCAATAATAACCATGTCTGGTATAGACAGTAAAGTCAACTTTGCGCTGCAGTTTCTGATATCATGTGAATTTATTGTTTCAATGTTGTTTAAATGTGTATCCGTTATTGCGATTAGATTGGTTGTTTTAATAAATGCATCAATGTACTTAATCGACGAGCCCGACATCATGAATACTTTATTAATCCATTTTCTCTCATTTTCAATTAGCTTTAAGAAATAGATGGCTTCTCGATGATCTCTATTATCCAGAGGTTTAGAATAAATCAAAGTTGGAACTAAATCGTTCTTTTCAACGTATGGTGCTAGTTGTTTAACATCCCCAACAATGACCCATCTTTTTGCAAATACCGCAGGAACAAGAAACTCGTTAAATGTTGTTTTAGAAGCTTCGTCAATGATCAAATAGTCAAACATTGGATCAATACTTTGTGTATTGTTTTCGTGACCTAAAAGTTCTTTAAAAGGTGGAAACTGTAAGATTCCTATCGTTGTTCCACAAACCAAATTAAAACTGTCTAAAGCAATATCCTTATAGTTGTCAGGTACATCACTCATTAATCTCTTGTAGCTATATTGCTTTACATCTTCCACATAAACATTGTCTTCATCTCCAACCCTAAGTGGATTAATGACTCTTAGAAATTCATCTTTTTGTTTATGTTCAAGCATTTTTTCAAGAACATTATCGATTGCAACATGAGTCGATGCACATAATAAAACCTTTTTACCATCTTTAAGTGCTTGATAGATAAACTCAAGGATTGTTGTGGTTTTTCCACTACCTGGAGGTCCTTCAAGAATCATAAAATCAGGGGTTTGAAGTGTTTTTTGAACAAATTGTTGCTGTATTGAGTTACCTTTTTTCGAAGAATCTGTTAGCACTTTATAATCAATTGATAATGCCGAAACATTGTTGAATCTGCTTAAATACGACTTACTCTTATCATCACTTAAAAGTAGCAAGGGATGGTGGTAAATGCTGGGACGATCAACTAGGATGCTTAAAGCATTTTTTTGACATCTAAGTTGATAAGTATTATTTTTTATTGATACAAATCCCCTATCTTCAATTTGATCATTTTGCTCAACCTTAATTACTAGTTGTCCATATTCTTTTAGTTTGCTTACAATTTTGAATTCTTTCTTTTTATTATCTCTAAAATAGATGCTTTCGATATCTTCAGAAAAAAACACATCATAGATTGAAAAATCCAGCGAATCATCATCTTCTAATTCAATTGTGATCGTATTGAGTTGATCTTTATCATTTGTTTTTGTCAGTTTGTATATGATTTGGGGATACTCTGGATGTGTTGCTTCATTATAACTATATTTTTCTATTACAGCACGATTGTCTTTGACAGGAATCATGTCACCATTGTAGATAACACTAGTTGGTATAATAAGATCAAACGTTGGTTGGATTTCAGTATTTTGATTGAAAACCATCTCACCATCAGTTTTTTCAATTAGAAGTGTTTTATGATCTATTCTGATAAATTCGACTGATTTGCCATTAACTTCAATAGTCTCCAAAGGTACATCGTTTACTTCGATATCGAATTCAATAGCATTTTTTATTTTAGTTTCATCAGAAACCAGTTTACCTTTAATTAGTTTTTGTGTTGAAGTAATCTTTATCCAATGATTTAATTGATACTCATGAGCTTTGTTAATTTTTGTGTATTTTGCAGAAACTCCCTCTTTTTTACTTGCAATATAATGAGCATTATTTAGAAATGATGTGAAATTTCTATAATCCACCGCTACAGTTGACTTTGCTCCACCAGAAGCAGGACCATAAATTGCCTCATAGCACAAATCTTTAATCTTATATTTGGGATTTATCGTATTTGATTTCTGTGTGTATTGTTTATTTTCCATTAGTCCTCCAATAGCGGATTATAGCTTTCACTCTTAAGTCTTACTACTTTATCTGTACCAGTAAGCTCTTCGTTAAATTCGTTTCCCGCCATTCTCGCTCTATTTTTTGCCCAAGAACGGATTGAAGTAATTTTTTCTGCCATCACAGTAGATAGTGGTGTAATCTTATTTCTTTCATCAATAATGTCTTTATCTGTTAAATCACTTTGATTTGAAAAAGATGTGAATAATGCATCAGATATAATCGATCCGATTTCTGCACCCGTTAGTCCGCTGGTTTTTTCAGCTAGTAAATCTAGATTAAATTTTTTAGGATCTCTTTTTTTCCCACTAATATGTATTCTAAGAATTTCTTTTCTTTCTTCTTTGGAAGGAAGATCTACGAAAAAGATCTCATCAAATCTACCTTTTCTAAGTAACTCTGGGGGTAAACTTTCGATATTATTAGCTGTAGCAACCACAAAGACTGGTTCTTTTTTTTCTTGCATCCAAGTGAGTAATGTCCCAAAGACTCTTGATGCAGTACCACCATCTGTTCTATCAGAACTACTTAGACCCGATAACCCCTTCTCAATTTCATCAATCCAAAGCACACATGGTGCGATTGTAGTTGCAACATCAAGTGCTTTCCTCATGTTTGATTCACTCTGACCAACAATACCACCGAAAACTTTTCCAAGATCAAATCTTAATAAAGGAAATTTCCATGTTTTAGCAATACTTTTTGCTGTAAGACTCTTACCACATCCAGGTAACCCTAATAATAGAACCCCTTTAGGTGTATCAATGCCGTATTCAAGCGCTTTAGGTGTAAATGCGTTTGCACGAACTTTTAACCATTCTTTTAGGTTATACAAACCACCAACACTATCCATACTCTCTTCTGCACGATAATATTCTAGCAATCCTTCCTTTTTAATGATATGTTCTTTTTCTGTAATCAAATAGTCGATAACGCTATTATCTAACTTACCAAATTTTTCAGCTGCTTTGAGAAATGCAAGATTAACTTCTGTTGTAGTTAATCCTAACACACTGCTCAATAACTCATCAGTGATTTCATAGTTTTTCGATTCAAGTTCAGTGTTAATAATGACACTTTCTGCTATCTTTTTAATGAATTTTTTGTTTGGTAATGGCATATTTAAAACTACAATTTCCTTTGCTAATGCATTAGGTATACATAGTTCTGACGACTCAATGATAATTGTCTTATTAAATATTTTCTTCATCTTAACAATTTCAAAGAGCAGATTAACTACATCTGGGTTTTGTAAGTAAAAATTAAAGTTTTCAAGAATAAGATGGCTTGATTCATTCTCATCTTTAAATTTTTTTAAGATCATCAATGGATCTTGAATCGGTTCTACATTACCTTCACTGTCGATAAGGCCAACAGCTCTATTCCATCTTTTCCATTTTGTCATCTGTGTCGATGAGATTGTATTTAGTAAGCTCTGTAATCTTTGCCACTCATGTGTCACAACTTCAATTAAAGGTGTCTTGCATTTAAGTAAAAGTTCAAACTCTTCTTCAAAATGTGTCATATTTCATATCCCCTTTTATGATTTTTTATATTCATCGTTTACTTATATTAATATTTTATACTATTTCGACATCAAAAGTTAGTCTAAACTGTGTTTACGATAAAAAATAAAACAGCCCCTTAGTTAAAAACTAGGAGGCTGTCAACAGTGACACCAAGAACTTTACTGATTTGTGCTATGCGCTGAAGCGTCAATTTATCACCATTTTCATAGTAATAGATCGAACGATCATCACTTAAGCCCAATTCATTTGCTAGGTCGAATTTAGATATACCTCTTTCTTCCCTAACTTTGCGGATATTGTTTCCAATACTCCAAAAGTCCAATTGGTATCTATCCTGTTTTTCACCTTTCATCATACGTTTCTCTCCTTTTCACGAAAGTATTCGATCATTGAGTTGTATGATTAAGGCACTTTGATTATACACTATTTGGTAGTGTCTTTCAAAGTAGTAAACAGAATATCATCTGCAATAACATCAAAGAAATTACAAATCTTTATGAATGATTCTAGGGATTTGATTGCTCCTTTGATTCCTAGTTCTACTTTTAAATCGTTAATTGATATTTGGTTTGCTTTACATAAGTAGTCTAAATTCTTATAAAAATGCAATTTAACATCTTTATTCATATGGTTGTTTTCTTGTATTCCATAAACTATGTTAGTTGATAAGAATACTCCTCTCTTCCGAGTTGCATCAATTTTTCTGTCCAAAGTAGTTCTATTTTTTGTTTTTTTAAAACGTATTGAATTCTATCTGTTTTTTGCTTCATATTTCTCTTTTGTTCGTCCTCGTTAACAACCAATTCATCAATATTTGGAATGAGGTATCTTTGTTCTTGTTTACTTGAACATTTTAAGTATGGGTTGCTTCTATTTTTAGTGTTGATTTCTTGAAACTCATCATAATCAATTTCTACACATTCAAGAACTGCATTTTTATTATGATGTTTTACTCTCGGTATCCATCTTGCAATTGCTGCTGCTTCTTTGCCATCTTCAGCCTTTATTGCAAATGTAATTGGTATGTAATAATTCTTTTTTACATGTCCACATTTAACTGTCACTTTATATAACTTGTTCTTGCTTGTCATTTGCTTCCCCTTCTTTCTTTGACACCTCCATTTTAAGATAGGATTAAGAATACTGTATTGAACTATTGGTTCATATATTAATACTGTTTAGAGAATCGGACGTATTTTGATTCCATGCATTATATACGTTCATGTTATGATCTCACTCTATGGAAATAAAGCAAATTCAACCATCTTTATAGGAAATGGTCATTTCTTCAAACCATTCTTTCCTATATAAATGTAAGCGTCAAATAACAGACGCAAAAAAAGACCTGATTGCTCTGATCTGAATCGTTACTTAAATAAGGTGACTACTTATCAGTCCATTTGCGCACTCTCTTAACTTATTCTTTGGATAATAAAAGACTTTATAATTATCTTCACAAACGAGTAACTCATTGCAAAATAAACTCGCATGTCTTTGTTCAATAGAGTCTGGGTGATATCCATCAGTGCCTAATATATGATCAGCCATTTCGACTGCTTTATTTAACCTAGCAACCAATGTTCTATTCTTAGTCTTGCTAAATGATAGTGATTCAGGTCGTCTATCAACATAGGCTCCTATTGCATCTAATGGTATACCAGCATCCATCATAGAATTCATCACAGCGACACTGATCATGGGATAGAGTTCTTTAATGTGACTTTTCTTTAACCCATAGAATACAACTGTAAATCTTGAAAAATCATACATTAATACGAGTAGATTCTTTCCACTTCTTTTAATTAGATGTGCATGCCAAGCATACATATCGTTTTCCGTGATATGTTCTATAACATTCGGTTTTATATAATCTAGCATTGTTTTAGTACATTGTATGTGCATCGTCTCATTCCTCACTTAGCTTCATTATACCAAAATAGTGAATGTGTACCTTGAATTATTAAGTGTTCAAACTGATCAAAATAACTGTAATAGCTTACCACTTTTTTTAGTTTTTAGTGAAGATAGGCAAGTGCTGACGATGATGCATTTGTTTGGAATAGGGCAAGGTCAAAAGCCCTATCCTACAAACATGCGATAACGTGTTGGTATGCAATACCTATATATAAGCCCTTTCTGCCAGTTTCTGCTGATAGGGATTTTCAGCCTATATGTTGCATTTTTATGCAGATAGGGTTTTCACCCTTTCTGTTGAATATTGTTGCAGATACTTATGAAGTTTTATATAGAAAAAAGCGACTTAACTCAATTAAGAGCTAGGTCACCAGGCTAATCGGCTTTTTGTATTGCCTCTTGTTCTAATTTACAATTATTTATAATCATATATTTAACCAATTGAGCAAATCGTCCATCTATCATACTTTCTAGTTTTTTCTTATCATTTTGAGTAAGTGTCATCCAATAGTCCTTATGGTTCTCTAATGTCGCAATATCCATCATATAAGGTCTAAATGGAATATTTGTCTTTGATACCAAATCTTCAAATATAAGTAGTCCACCAGCATCGATATCACCAAAATGAAAGAATTCAATTTCATTATTATATCCATAAATCTTGCTTAATAGTTTTCGCTTAACACTATTATGAAATCCGCCTAAATAGACAATAACATACTCCGGATTGTTAAAAGATACGAAGGTTGTAAGATTTTCAATAGTAATTACTTTTCTGGTAGAAACCTCCATTACGTCAAAATCTAATAAAGCGCTTGAACTTAGAGCAATTTCATGACCATATTTGGATAAATCGATGACTTGATTTTTAACTTTTATCGTAAGTTTGCCTTTTATGTATGCAAATGTTGGTGTCTTAACCAAATGATATAATGATAGCAATTCATCATTATCATCTTTATCCTCGTTTGTGAATTCTCTAATAATCTTAAGTACTTTATTTTCTATTTTTTCAAATAATTTAGAGTCATTAAATACTCTCTTACTGAAGTTGCGTTTTAATGTATCTTCTTCTAGAGACGACATCGCTTCAATAGCTTTAATATAAAGTTTTAGGTCTTTCAAATTATCAAAATAGGTTTGAACACTTTGAAACTTTGTTAGACGATTTGTTATGAAGATGATGAATTCTTGTATTATTTGATTGCTACTTACATATGATGCCAAGTATTCTAGCAATTCAGTACGGTCAACTTCTGGATTCGATCTCTTTAAAAACTTGTAAATATCAGAAACAGATTCGACACGAAGATCAATATAATCGAGTTCTTTATTCTTACTTAAACGAATGGATACAAAGTCTTTTCTGACAAGTTCATCAAGTATCATATTGATTTGGTCTTTATAAAGGTACGAGTCCTCTGACCAATAATCTCTTAAGATTGAATGATTCGCTTTTAAAGATTTGTGGATATTTCGATTTGATCCTTCTTTTGATAACTTACTTTGCTCGTACTTATCCAAGAGTTCATTTAGAATCAAGATATCATATTTCTTCATTCTTGACCTCCTGATGATGTTCTATCCAACTATGTATAACTACAGTGTGGTTAGATTTAATCAATCCGAGTGTTGTCTCTACATATGGCACAATATTGACAAGTCTTTGAGGTGGCACAGCAATGAGTAGTTGAATATTTAATTCATTGTAGTATTCCATCATCGCTTCTATGCGTGATTCGTCCATGTTGTTAAATGCTTCATCAAACATAACCACACATGCTGATGATCTATTTTTTCTTGATGAATCCAGTAACTGTTGAAAAGATGATGCGATAATGACATAAAAAGGAGTCTGTGTTTCACCACCACTTTTCTCTTTGTTAACTTTAGAAAAATAATAGGTCTCATCTTTTCTATTTGTAATTTTGATATCGTAATCCATATATTTGCGATAGTCCGTAAACTCTGCAATTCTTTTAACTTGTGCTTCAGATTTGTCCTCTGAAGTCAACGTCTCAAACAAAGTCTTTAGTAAAATAAGGTTTTTCTCACTTAGCGATTCAACTAGTAGTGATTTCGATACGTAATCCTCTGAGCTCTGCAAGATCGAATAATAATCTCTAAAATTAGGGTTATTACTGCCTGAATAAGTAAAAGTATATACTTCCTTTTCGGAACCGAAAGGTTTGGTTTTAAGTGCTTTGTTAAGGTGATAGAATCCCTCTTGTGCTGTTTGTATTTTCTCTCTAAGTTTGGATAGAAAATCTTCCTTAAATGATTTTTCACATGCATTTAAAGCAATTGCTGCTCTGTCCTCAAACTCAATGATGTTTCGTCCTTTAATTCGATAATAGATATCCAAGTAGTCATTAAGGTTATGAATATTTGGAATAAGTTGTCCATTATCATATTTTTGAGTATATTCTTTCATCAAATCCATGATTTTGGCTTCTTGATTATAGAAGGATCTTGATAATGAAATACTCTCGTTTTGAATACTTTGTATCATCTTGTCATGATTTTCATTATTTTCAAATTTTAAAGCTCTCTTCTTATCTTGAATTTGTAAAAGATATTTGCTCATATCGGGTAAAGCATCATAGGCATTAGACTTGTCTGATAAGCTTTCAGTAAGTATTGTAATGGTAGCTTTTATGCTTTTTATATTATCTTCTAAAATGCCGATTCTTTTGACTACTAGATCTTTTTCAGTTTCCAAACCGTGTTTTTCATTTTTCTTTTGTTTTATGCGTTCGGCAATCTCTAGCCAAGCATTATCTTTTTTCAGTAAGGTCAATTCTTCAAGTGAGCTGTTCATTTTTATTTCGAGATCATCTTTGTCTTTAAAATGATTAGGCATGTTTAAAAGCTCTCTAATACGAGATTGTTTCATTTGATCGATTTTATTACTTAAATCATTTATTTTTTTAGAAAGAGAGTTTATGACTTGGTCAAGTTCTTTTTCTTTTACTCTTGCATTCTCGAGTTGCTTTTCTATCGCCTTTTGACCTATAAATGGTCTTTCCCATATGGCTTGATTAATCTGTCTAGCAGTGTTATTTCTATACGTCATACCAGTAGCTGTAATTGACTGTGAATGTGACTTGAGTTCTTGAATATCGTTGACACAAATGACTTTACCCATAATCATATTCACTGCTTGTCTAGCAAATTCGTTGAGTCCATTGACTTTGGAAGCCAAAGTATTTTGTTCCATAACATATCCATTGAGCTTGTTCGTATTAATTAGTCCAACCCCATGAATCTTTTTCTTGAATTTATGTTTTTCATAAATTTCTAATGCTTTGTTAAAATATTGAGGTTCAACGACAATATCAAAACGTTGAGTGTTTAGATAACCCTCAATTGCGTTTCTCCACTCGTCATTTTCCTTTTCAATATCTAATAGTTCGCATAGTGGTTTGACATCAATATAATCTTTATTGAACTCTTTGGCGAGTTCTTCTTTCAATATCGCAAGTAAGGATTCAACATGGAAATCATACGTAAATCGATTAGACTCTAGTTTCTTAATCTGACTTGTAAGCTCATTTTTTACATCGTTCACTTTATCTAATTCTTTTTTTCGTTCTGAAACTTCAACAGTTAACTCGCCCTTTTTTTCATCAATCAGATGATCATATGCTTTGATCTCACTCACTAATTGCTGATGACCACTCGAATTTAATAGGTCTTTAATGTTAAAGTCTAGCTCAATTCGTTTCGCTAATTGTACCTCAGATTTGACTATATCCAGTACATTCTTCAATTTATGTTCAACGAATGTGAGTTTTTGCTTCTCATCTTGTAATTGTTTTTCAAGTGAATCTATGCGTAAAGACATATCATTCTTCTGAAGCTCGTTTAAACTCGTTTCAATTGCTATTAGTTTTGTCTCTATTTCAGATCGATCGCTTAATGCTTGATCATGGTTTAAATTCTTATCTCTTAAGTTTTGATTTTTATTATCAATTGATCTTTCGATAGCTTCATACTTTAAATCTACTTTCAAATAGTCTAGTATGTTTATATTCGATTGTATCTCTTTGTATTGAGTTGCTAAATTCTCTAATGGTTTAAGAAAATCAAGTTTTTCCTTCTCTATTTTGAGTAGCTTACTGACTTCACGGTAGCTATGAATATTTGTTTGTAGTGATTCTATGTCTACCCTATCTTCAGGAAGTAAAAAATCATAAACAAATTGATTAACTTCGTTGATAGGATGAAAGGCTAGAGCTTTAGGTAAAAGGTCAAAGTACTTGTCACTTGATAAACCCAATGTACTCTTAATCATCGTTTTAATATCACGTTTAGTTTCAAAGGTATTTACGTTCTTATCTTTAGCTTTCACAGCTTGTTTAAATTGACTTAAGCCAAGAATGTTCTGGTTGTAAATGTAATAATCTTCTAGCAACTTGGAATCACTAACATGATAAAAGGTTCCATGGTTCTTGTGTTTAGAAAAAGGTAGTTCAAAAACAACACCAATGGTAAGATACTTCTTAGTTAAATTGTCATAGAATTCTAGGGCAATATGTGAAATAATCTGTTCTTGTTCTCTAATAAAAGTTTTACCTTCAATACCGGTTTTACCTTTTACATAGGATTCAATTGTTCTTTTTGTGTTGGTATTTGCAGCTTGATTAAATTTGCCTGATGCACCACTTAAAACGAAGTTAACAGCATCCAATAACGTTGATTTACCATGCCCATTTTCACCTGTGATTAGAGTGTTATTATTGATATCAATGGTGTGATTATCAAAGATATGCCAATTGATGAGTTTAATCTTGGTCATCGTCTTCATCATCATCACCTCCATTAGAATATGCGTTCAATTGTGCTTCAAGTTTTGTCATATCATCAATGTTAACAACACGCAGTAAAGAAGGATATATCTCTACCCTCGTATCATCGTTAATTAGATTGGAAGATTGAAAATCAATCAATGAATAACTTTTAAGCATTCTCATTGTTGTTTGTAACTCCGTTTTAGGGATTTTCCCTTTAAAAAGACTTGTGCGATCTAATTCTTCTTGAATATCTTTAATTGATACTAATATCTGATTAAGTTGTGTCGCTTCCTTAGATTTCTTTTGATATAAAAGTCTTAAAACTAGCAACATGATTGTATCGTTTCTTCTTAATCTAGTTCTATTTCTGTTGGCCTCAGTACTTAAAGCAACGATTTGATCAGCTTCATAGTGTGTAACCATGTAATCCATCAACATAAAATAGTTTTGAAACAAGGTTAAGTGGCCAACAACAAAGAAGTAATCTTCTTTATCAGATTCTTTTTGTCGAATTAAAAAGTTCTTATCTAAAATCTTATTACATATTCTAGAAAAACTTTTCTTTTTCTGTTTCAGTTAACTTTTGAAATTGATTAAAGAATGTAAGTCCTACACTTTGTTTATTTGCCATGTTGTTCACCTCGCTTTACAATCAAAAAGTCTTTATACTCAATACCATTATTAGTAACATTTGAATCTGTTGTTTCAGTTCGATAGCACATGTGTTCATGATGAGCATAGAGTTGAATGAGAATCATCCTTGTCAAATCTTCGTTATTATTTATCAATAAGTCCGATGACTTAATCCTTGTTTTATGCTCTAACAGTAGTCGAACATACTCATTGATTTTTTTGATACTAAAACGATTATCTCTAAAAAGTCTTTGAGCAACCTTGTCGACATATGCTTGATCTACTTCAGGTTTTTCTTGTAGCTCTACAACTGATAACTGTTCTTTATAAACCCTTGGCTTGTATAAGGATTCAGAATCTATTGTTCCCATTTTATAGAGTCCAAAGGCTTCCCCATAGAACTCATCATTTTTTTGATGCTTCATCAGTTTAAGAATATTTTCAATCTTACCTACTACATCAAAATTTTCACTTAATATAAATGATAGTTTAGATGTGGATGATTTAACATATTTGGCATTCTTGATATCAATCATTGAAATGGTTTGTTGCAGCATTTCAATAATGTTATAAACATAATCGATCTGATCAAATAGAATCTTTTCTATCTCGAGTTCTGGTTGATCAGAATTTTTAGTCTTTTTATAATTTAGAACGAGTTTATCCATTCCTTCTTTGGATCTGAGTTCATTAAGTTTTGTTAAGATTTGGTTCTGATACTTGCTTGGATTATCCGATAATTTCAAATTGCTAAAGGCCTTATTAATGATGTTATCTTGATAGTCGTATAGTAGTGTTTTTAAAAGTTTTTCAGCGTCTTCACTATCTTCATTAAGGAGTCTTGTCAAGTACTTCTTAATGCTTGAATTGAGCCCTCTAAGACGGTTCATTAGTGTTTCAGTATTATCATAAATACGTTCCAATAGAGAAACACCTTGATTATAATCAAATGTTCTCAACAAGCTATCAATGACATAGATATAACCTGTATATTCTTTTGGTGAAGAATTGCTACTGATATCATCTAATGCTTTTAAGATGATTAATGCATTATCATCAAATTGAATGATATCGACATAGTTTTCAACTTTTTCTTCGATTAACCAACCGTTTCTTTTAAAGAGATTCAGCTTGCTAAGTGCTTTTTCTCTAGGTGTTGATTTAGAGATGTCATTGCCTTCGTCATCAAGAACGTTATCGAAATTGCGTTGACTAAAGTAGTCAGATAAGTGATTTACTAGGTCTTCCTTTTCCACATAGGAGGCGT
Organism: Paracholeplasma morum; assembly: GCF_016907055.1. Classification (NCBI taxonomy): domain Bacteria; kingdom Bacillati; phylum Mycoplasmatota; class Mollicutes; order Acholeplasmatales; family Acholeplasmataceae; genus Paracholeplasma; species Paracholeplasma morum. Next base: position 34,852 of record NZ_JAFBBG010000005.1, on the reverse strand, counting down.
TATGATGCTTAAAAAAATCAGAGACAACCATGATTATCTCTGCATGGATTCGTCTATTCTCTCCAGAAAAAACTTGAAAGAATTTATAGTCTATGGCATCAAAAATATTTTTCATCATTGCCTCCCTTTTATATAGTTAGATTTTTAAACTTTTGAGATTTTTAACAACTTCAAACTTAACATCATTATCAAGCACTTCAAAGTGTTTTCTACCACATAGAATCTTGTTACTTTCTCTTTCTCTCAATTCTTCATCCTTTTCAGAGCCTTTTGTTTCAGCTACAAAATAGAGTTTATCTTCACCACTTGACTGTATTACAACAATCCAGTCAGGATTATAAGTACCAAATGGCGTATCAACAGTAAATCTCTTTGGAAGTTTTGCATAAAGCGTCACATCTTCATCATCTTCTGCATCGATGGCAAATTGCTTTTCAATTGTCGAATCAAAAATAACATGATCATATACATTTTTCTCATCAGAAATATCAATGATGTTTTTATCCTTATATCCATAAAGATCAGTATCATCAAAAATATCCTCTTGTACAAAATATTCATCTGATTGATAGTATTTTAGTCCTTTTGACAAGTTTGACTTTTTTACCTGGTTCAATATTGAAGAAACGTTCTTTATGAATGACTCCGGATTGTCATAAAACTCAGATAGTCTACCTGATTCTTTTATGATTTCAATAATGGTAGAACGTAATAAGTGTGTCGCATCTTGAAGTCTTCTGATAAAGTCTGGATAAATGATTTTATCAAACTCGTTGATGTCACCAACTGAACCATATCGTGTGGATCCTTCTTGAATGACACCACCACTTGTAATGTTTAGTTTCGTTCTTTCACGTTCAATCTTTTCAGCTATGATTTTAGGCATTACCTTTAACTTATCAATGGCATCTTCTTTAAACTTATCGATGTCCATTTCTACTGAATAAACGGTTTTACGCTTAATCCTATTCCACATATCTTTAAATGCATCAGATAAGAATATCTTTTTATTGATGCTGACTTTAATTTTCTCATTCGCATTCTTAATTTCAATTTCACGTGACAACTTCTTTATCATTGTTATCACTTTATCTTGAAAAACTGCGTACTCATCTGGTAGTTTAAATTCATTGTTTTGGACATCACTAAAAAACTTATCATCAATCCTTCCATTTGATTTTAGATAACCTTTTGTTTTCAGTTGAGCATAGATTTTAGCTGAGTCTTCTTGAGTAAGGGTAATTTCAACGCCGTAAGGTGTTGTAAGTTCCATTCCAGCAAAACTCACTTTCTCAATAATTCCAAATTTATATCCTGCATCTGATTCAAGTTCTCTTTGCAGTCCACTAGCAAAATCTTTATAGGATTCATTTGCAACTACACTCAAAATATTAAATTTAGGTTCATTGACTCGATCTCCATCTTGGTTAACGCATATACGTAACCCACGACCTATCTTTTGTCTTTTAGTCATGGTGTCTTGAGTTTCTACCAGCGTACAAACTTGGAAAACGTTAGGATTATCCCATCCTTCTTTTAATGCTGAATGAGAGAAAATAAAACGTTTAGGTTCTTCAATACTTAATAGGCGTTCTTTATCACGCATTATAAGTTCATAGGTTGATTCATCAGCAATAGAATCACCTTTTGTATCTTTTGCTCTGCCTTTATTATCAACAGAGAAATAGCCGTCATGAATCTTTTCAGGGTCATATGATATAGAATTGCCGTAAGTTTCTTTTAGTCGCTTAAAACGACCATTGATGAGCTTATTAAACTCTTCTTCAAACCAAATGGCATATTGTCCTTTTTGTTGTAGCCCATTATCGTCGTAGATTCTATACTTATTAACCTGATCAATGAAAAATAAGCTTAATACTTTAATACCATGTTTGAGATACGTTTCTTCTTTTTTTAAATGTAACTCAATAGTTTCTCTTATTTGAGCTCTCTTAATAGCATCTTGATTGACTTCACCAACTGCTTCACCCTTATTCACTGTAACGCCATTAGAAAAATAAATGTATTCAACATCTTCAAATGTACCAATATCATCTAGGATGTAATTCATATCTTTATAGTAGTCCACACCACCAGATTTTTCCCATAAATCCTCACCGACTTTTGCAGTTACAGTACCTTTAGAGATTGAACCATCCTTTTTAAGAATATTAATCTCCAACTTTGCAGAATAAACGTTTTTGTCATTAATTGAAATGAGTTTAACGTATGGTTTGGCTGTTGTTTCATCACTTTGAATTGATGATACTTCGATATGCTTAACTAAGTTCTCCTGATAGGCGTCAACAGGCGTTAATCGGTACATTAAGTTATAAAGTTCACGATGTGTTGCTGAATAGCGTAATGTGCATAAAGGATTTAACGATTTAATCGCATCTTTAGCTTTAGGGGTATTATCTACAGACTGTGGCTCATCGATGATTACAATAGGGTTTGTACTGGAAATTAAGTCAATTGGTTTATTACCACTTAACTTATCACTCGCACGATGGATAATATTCGCTTTGGTTTCTTTTTCAGGATCATCAAAACTCTTTCTGAATGCGTCGATATTGATAATCATGATCTCAATATTTGAACTGGTAGCAAACGTCTGTATTTGAGTTAATTTACTCGAATCATAGACGAAATAGTTATAAATCTCGTTATCATATTTGAGTTTAAAGTGGTCTTCTGTGATTTGAAAACTCTTATAAACCCCTTCTTTAATGGCGATACTAGGAACAACGATAATAAACTTTGTAAAGCCATATCGTTTATGGAGTTCTAGGATAGTCTTGGTGTATACATATGTTTTACCGGTTCCTGTTTCCATTTCAATGGTAAAGTTTCTACCATTAATATCCGTACTCTTTAGAATGCCATTTTTTTCTTGTATCTTACGAACATTGGCTAATAATTCAGCATTATCTAAAAGTAGTTTGTTGGCATACCCTAATTCATAAGTTACACCAACACCTTCTGTTCGATATTCAACTAATTCGGTTAATCCTTTACCCTTAGAAATGTCGATGGTAAAAAGCGAGTCTTTTACTTTAGACCCTTCAAATATATTCACAATAGATTCAACAGCATCAGTTTGATATTGTTGATCAATAAATTTAAGTTTCAATTAATATCACCCCTATGATTGTATTTAAAAATATTATAGAAATGTATGTTTATTACCGTTATTAAAGTTTTTTAAGTAATATCTATATTTTCACATGACTAGTTTTTTTATAATTAATAACATACTTTAAGTATTAGTTTATATGATATAATCGTAGTATACTATCTAACTAAGGAGGCTTTAATAATGACCATTTACGCCGATGATAGAAGATTTACTGATTACATTCATAAATTTTTGGCAATTCCGCTAATATACCAAGCATTAGATTGGATTAAAGAAGATGTACCAAAAGAAATAATTGAAGCACTAGATTTAAAGTCTGGAATAGACTATATCCTAAAGGACATTGAAGGCAACATTAAAACTGTGCAGGAAAGGTTTAGAGACCAAAAATACCAGAGTTACAATGACTTTACACTTCGTTACAGAAGAGATTATAACATGCATGATGAACGAAAAGAGTCTGAATTTTTCAAGATTGATGCTGAATATATGGTTTATGGAATTACTAACGGAAACAAGAATCATTTAGATTCAGTTTCAGATTTTATCAAATTTGCTGTAATTGATCTTAAATTATTATTTCAATATATAAATGAAGGCTTTATCAGACTTGATTCATCTATTAAAACATGCCAAGTTATCAGTAACTTATTGTATGCGCCAATAAATCATAACGTAGATTATTCGTCTAGTTTTGTTGCTTTTGATGTAAAGATGTTACATGAACTTTTTCCGTACACCGGCATTATAATGTTGCAAAAAGGCTTCTTCTAAATACTCTTAATCTCTTCCACACCTAGTTTTTCCAAAGTATAAACCGCATTTATTTTTTCGTTGTCATTTAGAAATCCAGAGTCTTTAAAAATCACATTACGTGGTTTTAATCTACCAATTTCTTTAACATCCTCTAGTGAGATATTATTATCAAGACATACGATTAAATAACCCTTGGCAATGCTATACATTGTTTTACCATTAACCTTAATCTCTTCAACAGGTTTGTCGAACACACCATATTTAAGCATGATTTCGAATAAGACATCAAGGCTTGTTCTATCTTCTTTTATAACTTCTGTTTGTGAAAAAATTGTGTCTTCATCAAATTTGATAGTTCCATCCCAAGGAATGATATTCGTAGATTCAAGTTTGAACACTTTAAATCCATTATCAAAAATTTCTGGATCAACGATTTTATCATCAAGAAGACCAGCTTTGTTTTTCTTTTCAATCAAATCTTGCTTGATTTGATCACCAGCTCTACGGATACGTTCTTTTCCAATTTCACATATGTTCTTGTATCCTTCTGTATAGGCCTTTGTAGTTTCATCGATTAATTCTGGCAACTGGACCATTATGAACTTTCTATTACCACCATCTTCAGCGTTTAATTTCATTACAGCATGTGCTGTTGTCGCAGAACCAGAAAAAAAGTCTAGTACGATTAAATCAGAACCAGGAATTTGTTCTATTAAATACTTGATGAATGCTGAAGGTTTGGGATATTTAAATGCATCTGCAATATCAAAAAATAAACTTCTAAATTCTTTTGTACCGTGCATGGTTAAAGTTTCATCATATAAGGACCCAATTGGCTTTTTTTCACTTTTTATTTCATTTAAATATTTCTTTAAAGTGAAATTTTTCCCTTTTTCGTTCGAAAATACTAGCTTCCCAGACTTGTACCATTCAGAAACTCTTTTTTGAGAAAATGCCCAATATCTACCAGTTGGAGGGAAATATTCTTCACTAGTATAAGGGTTAATTATAGCAAATCTATCTTTTTCAGATCCACTTGCAGCTGATGGATTATCTTTTATCCATGGACCATTAGGGTCCTTATCAGGATTCTTATAGTTTGAAATGTCTTTCAAAATTCCCTTGAACTGTATTTTATCAGAATTCTTTGCATAAATAAAAACATACTCATGTGTTTGAGCAAAATTATATGCTGCATCATTTGGTGTAGTTCTATTTTTCCATACAATGACTCCAATTTTATTATGCTCCCCAAATATCTCATCGCAAATAATTTGTAGATTTCTCATTTCATTTTCATCAATACTAATAAATATTATACCATCATCAATCAATAGGTTTTTTGATAATAATAATCTTGAATACATCATATTAAGCCAATCTGTATGATATCTTCCGTTAGTTTCCGGATTTGCTCTTGATGTTTGTTTGGTTTGTTCCTTGTAGTTTTGAATATTATCTTTAAAATCATCTCTATAGACAAAATCTCCGCCTGTATTATAGGGAGGATCAATATAGATAATTTTTATTTTTCCATAGTAAGTCTTTTGAAGTTGCTTCAACACTTCAAGGTTATCACCTTCGATATATAAGTTTCCTGTCTTATCCCAGTTTTTACTATCATCTTTCGAAGGAATCAATGTTCCAGTAGATGGAGATTGTGCCAACTTAATTGTGCTGCTTTTACCGTTCCAAGTGAATTGATATTTTTCTACTCGATCATCAACTTGATCACCTAAGATGATTTTCAATTTGTCAAAATCAATTTTACCCTCAGTAACCACATTGGGAAACAATTCCTTGACTTTTTCTACATTGAGTTTCTCTAAATCTAGACTTGTACTTTCTATTTTATTCATTACTCAGTTCCTCCTTCAAATCCGAAACGAATTTGTCAATTTCATGCTCTTTATTTTTAATCTTCATGTGATAATCCATCTTCTCGGACATCATTGTTACTTGTTTATATCTATTTTTCAACTCATTCAAAACACTTAATTCATCCTCAATCTTCTTTAAGCATTACTTCAAATTCATTGTGTTTGGTATTTGTCTAGGAAATGACCCTATCAATTCGATTAATCTTTCTGAATAAATAATGTCGGTCAGTTTATCATAAAATTCTTTTAGATTTAACGCATTGACTTCAGACATATTAAGCAAACCCATGAAATCGAGATGCTTTTCATCTATCACAAAAGTGCTTGTAGAATAGACTGATTCTATAACAGACTTATCCTTTGTCAGTTTATTAATTCGTTTTGGTGCAAGCGACACTCTTAATTTATCAGCTATTAAATAAACGATGATAAGTGGATTTGGAAATGCTGCATGTAGTTTTTCATTTATTAGCGAAAAATGTAGTTCTATCTTAAGTGAGACTTGAAGAACATATATGGCTTCATATAAATGCTCATCACTTACATAAGACGGTATTCTGAGTGTTTGTGCATCTAGTACACCTTCAAGATAAATCGAATTCACTTCCGAATTTAATACTTTTTTATCTTGAACTGTTGGATTAAGTTGATCAATAATATCTTTTACCGATATCCGTTGTTTTGTTTTTCCTGATCTAGGAATATGAAAATGCTCTAGAATATCGTTCATTTGATCACCAAGAATGTTACTAATTCAAAATCATTTAACCCAGTTACCTTATTATCAAGGATCGTTGATTTGCCAAGTCTAAATAGTGACTTAATACCTTTTTCTTCGATATATCCTTTGATATCAAAAATTGCTTTTTCCAGTAATGAAGTATATTTCTCCATTTTATTTCCATTTTTAGTTTCAGTGTTAAACTCATTCACTAGTTCCTTAATAATCTCATCTTTTCCAGTACAAATTGCTTTATAGATATCGAGGATTTTTTTGGGGTTTGTATTTATTACAAAAATGCTACCATCGTTTTTAACATAAACTAGATGGTATGGATATAAAGTGTTTTGTCCTTTATCTGCTTCATTGAAATGCTTTTGCTTTAGACAAAATATAACTCCTGGATGTGCATCATCTTTAAGTTTATCATTAATGCTTGTTACACCGTATATACCAGTAGGATATGACTCTAGCAATCCAGGATGTGCTTTCAGGTACTTATCTAAAGACATCATGAAATCATCCAGCGTCAAATCAGTAATTGAGATTCCACCGGATAAGTCCTCCAAATCGACAACTTCGTCTTGTAGTTGTTTTAATTGGTCTTTACGATATTTCAAGTTCTTACTTTCCGGATTCAGTAAATCATCTTCACCGGTTGCAGACAAATCTACCATCATCATACGATTTCTAACACGTGATTCAAGATTGATATATTCATCAAGTTCTAGATTAGGCCAGAAATTGACGAGTTGTATGTCTTTATTTTCAGAACCAATTCGATCAATTCGTCCAAACCGCTGAATGATTCTTACTGGGTTCCAATGAATGTCATAGTTAACCAAGTAATCACAATCCTGAAGGTTTTGTCCTTCTGAAATACAATCTGTAGCAATCAATATATCTATCTCTTGTTTCACTGCGGTTTTATTTGATTTCGGTGAAAAATGTGCAAGAATTTCTTCAAAATCATTTCTTGCTTTTAGAACGTTTGTCTTCGTAGCCTGTGAGCCTGTGACAATACCTGAATAGATTCCAAACTCACTTAATAACCAATTTGATAAATTGTCATATAAGTACACTGCTGTATCAGCAAATGCCGTAAATACTATGATTTTCTTATTACCTGGGTTCAAAGGATGCTTAATTTTATCAGTGATTTGCTCTTTAAGTTTTAGAAGCTTTGCATCATCTTCGATTTTTACTTTGGATGAAACCTGAAGTAAGTATTCCAAGGCAACTTTATCTTCTTCTAAATCAGCTTTCAATCTAATGATATCTAGATCTTTAAGTTTAACTTTAACTTTGGTCCCTAATTCGAGATCATCTACTTCTTCATCATCGATTTCATCATCAATATCAACTTGATAATCTAAACCAACTTCGATTTTTGATAACATTGCATCCATCTTGTCTTTGATGCGTTCAATCGTTAGTTTAAAAGAATGTACACTGCTTTCCAAACGTTTCAAGATATTAACGCGCATCAAATTGACTAGATTTCGTTCGCGGTCTGATTGCTTAAAACTACCTTGCCCACCTTTAACAACTTGTTCATAGAGTTTTTCATACTCATCCATCTTGGAAGGCATAACGTATAGTAGTGGTGAGTAAATTGGCAGGTTTAACTTGGAAATCAATCCGTTGACTTCATTTAACTCTGGGAACTTATGTTTCTGATCAATTTCTGTTTTTATCGACAGAGGCTTTAGTCTATTTGGAAAATCACCAATGTCTTTTGTATCATAATATTTTTGGATATGTTTTCTACTTCTTGCGATGGTGACTGTATTGAGTAAATTAAAGAAACTATAGTCCAGCATAGGTAACAAAGTTTCTGTTGTTTGAGCTTCTTTAGGTAGCTTTGACCATTCACTAAAACGATATTGAGCAACCCTAAGTGTATTTTCGATACTGTCTATATTTAAGTTGTCTTTAAAAGCATCATCTCTATCTTCGGTGATAAACATGATTTGGTTCTTTAAATCTGCAAGTCGATTATTGACAGGTGTCGCTGAAAGCATTAATACTTTCGTTTTTACACCACTCTTGATAATATCTTCCATCAATTTTTGGTATCTTGTTTTTTTACCTTTAAGTGCCGGGTTGTTTCTGAAATTATGGGATTCATCAATAACAACTAAATCATAATTTCCCCAATTGACTTTATTCAAATCAATATCACCAGAATAACCATATTCTCTAGATAAATCTGTATGATTCAAGACATCATAGTTAAATCGATCATCAACTAGTGGATTTAGCTTTGTGTTTTGTTTAAAGCCAATCCAATTTCCTCGGAGTTTTTTTGGTGCTAATACTAATACTCTTGAATTTCTAAGTTCATAATATTTCATAACAGCTAATGCTTCAAATGTTTTTCCTAACCCTACTGAATCGGCAATAATGCATCCATTATACAGTTCCAACTTCTTGATTGCGCCAACCGCAGCATCTTGCTGAAAGTTATAGAGCATTTGCCAAACTTTGGTATTATGAATGCCTGTTTTTTCCTTTATTCTAGCCATATCATCCATGTTAATAAGTTTTTCATTAAACAAATGGTATAAAGTAACATAATACACCAATTCTGGAGCATTTTCTTTATAAAGATTCTGTATGTGTTCTAGAAGAGTCTCTTTTACATCAACTACTAAAGTTGAATTATTCCATATAGAATCGAAAAAGGTTTCAAATTCTTGAATGATATGTTTATCCGTTAATACTGTATTGAAATCCCATCTTATTCTATCGGAGTACCCTAATCCATCAAGTGTGAAGTTAATCCCACTTCCGGATATTAAATAATTCTTTTCATTTGGATTAAGTACACTAATATTGCTAGAAGCGATTATGCCTGAACTTAAAACTGATTTTACCTCTGCTTTATTGGCTAGGAACTGGTAACATCTATTAGCTATTTGGTTTTGATCAAGATTATTCTTCAAACCAATTTCGTACGGAAATTCAGATATTCCTTTTTCTCGTTCTCTCATTCGTAGTTGAAACTCTTTAACCTCTTTTTGATTGTTTTCTAATTTTTTGATAAACGTGGGTTCATTAAATAAGAATCTAACTTTTGCAGAATCATCTAGGATATTTTTAAGTTCATCATATGCATAAATCGTAAAAAAAGATGATGATATATCAATCTTTGCTTTCTTTATAGTGTTCCCTTTTATAAATTCACCTACAGAACCCTTTTTTTTGGTATCAAGTACTATCGACAAATTGTCACCACCCTATAAACGTATATTTATTAAATTATAACATTTTTGTCTGGGTTTTCCTATAATATCTAAGATATTAGATTTATGTTTACTTTTATTTGACATCTGAATATATAAAATCTAAAGAGGATTTACCATTTCTTCTTTTCCATTTATGTTAGAATCTACTTCAATAATATGCTGATTTCCACATTTTGGGAATTTGAATTCGTTCGACTTACAATCTCAAAGTAATCGTGTAAATGGTTGATAATCGTTAAAAGGTTAGATAGCGAGGTACTTTTAGTCAGTATAAAGCATAGTTTTTGTACCTAATTATCGATTACGAAATTGGCAGATAGGGAAATATCTTCCTTTCTGCATGAAAAAAAGGCCTGATACGAATTGTATCAAACCTATGCATTCAATATGGTGCGGATGACAGGAGTTGAACCTGCACGCCTAAGGCGCTAGATCCTAAGTCTAGTGCGTCTGCCAGTTTCGCCACATCCGCGCAAAAAGAATTATATCTTATTTTGTCAGATGTGTCAATACGATTTCCAATTATTTTTTTAATTTCTCATAGAGGTTTAGATTAAGGGCGATATCCATTCTCTTTTTGAACAACAATATATCTTCAAATAGGTCATAGGGAGATTTCAGTGCGGTATTCCTTAGATAACGGGTATTGGATTCATTAGGTTCTTTATCACTATAGATGTATTTACCTAACATAAAGTAATCATCTGTGACAATGTCAAAAGACCTGGTATCTATTGAAAAGGTATGTTCAGTAGATAATAGGTTTACGCCATAATACTGACCATCATAATCAATGCCATAAAGCTCAACAATCGTTCTAAAGAAGTCAACTTGACTTCTTACGAGCGGTTGATTGCCTTTGATTAGACCTCTAGGTATCTCACTAGTTTGGTCTTCATCATCTGGGGCATAGATAAACCCTAAGGTTTTAATCATCTCTTGTTTATATTCTAGTAGAGATAACTCTCTTCCTAGTAGTACTTCTAAGTCTTTCTTAGGTATACCAGAACCGTGGTCTCCATAAAGGAAGTAAACGGTATTGGTTTGAGTTTTGGTATACTCGATAAATTCATCAAAGAAAGCATCATAATAGGTTTCATAGTTTAGATAACTTAAGGTAGTAGGGTCCACACTTAATGTTTCACTTGTAAATTGATTTGGGTATGGATCATATAAGTAAGGCGTATGTGGTTGAATGGTAATTGGGTATAAGAAATAAGGGTTATGATTATCCGCTAATCTCTTAGTCCAGTCTAATAATGCGAAATCGCTTAACCATGGGGATTCCTTTGTGTTCTTCTCTATAAGATCGTCAAACACATAATAACCATTCTTTGAGCCAGAGAAATTAGATTCTTTTTCATCAAAGTAAAAGTAGTCATCAAAGCCTAAAAGACTTTCGTGTACTTCCATACGATTATAAAACAAACCAGCATCGCCATGGAGTGAAGCTTTATAATAGCCATCAAACAGTTTTGGTAAAGCAGGGTATGTAAAGTTATTGTCTTTATACTTCCAGTAGATGGTTGTGTCTCCTTGAGGGTATAACCCTGTCATAGTAGAAAACTCTGCATCAGATGAATTCCCAATGCCTACATTAGTATAAAAGTTATCTAGTACATAAGACTCCTTTAAAAGGGCTTTTAAGGTCTTGAAGTAGTTCTCGTCCATATAAGGACCAGACTCGTCCAGTAAGAACTTATTAAAGGTCTCTAAGTGGACGACAACGATATTCTTCCCCTCTAAAATGCCGTTTAATGAATCCCCAGTTAATAAAGACGGATCAATCGTTAGATTACTCGTTTGGTTTATTAATAAAGTACTGCCATATGTTTCGTTAAAGAAGTTTGTATAAGCTTCTTTATTTTTATTATATTGATCATAAACGCTCAATGAAGGCACTGTTTTATCTGTACTCGATAGATTGAATCCCATAAACTGTCCTAAATAGAAGTTATATAACCCTGCACTTTGAACTCCATATAAGCTTCTTTCTGCAGAGATTGGCCAGGTTTGGTCCATATGTGTTTTTACAATCCCTAGTGTAGCGGTTGTAAAAACTAAACTCACACAAATACTCATTAAAGCTAAGTATCTTGAGATAACCCCATCATAACGTTCATTTTTATAAGTTCTAAAGAAAACAATATAAAATACTAATAAAACAATAAACGGTATAAACACAACAATTCTATAGTATAGGTATAACTCTGTTAAGGCTTGAACAAAGATTGACCCGGCTAGTTCACTAGCTGGGTTATTAAAGAGTGTCAACTCATAAATTGAAAACATTGTTTGGTAGTATTTAGTGAATATTCCAATTGAAAATACCCCAATGTTTAAAAGTAATGTAGTGATTACTAAAAACCTCATCCGTCCTTTTAATGAACGTATGCATAAAAAGCCGATCATTACGATAATGGTCAGTGCGAAGAAATTACCAATAAAGGCATTAATCTCTAATAAACCATTTCGTCTAAAAGGCACGAGATACCTGTTTAAGAAATTGGTTGTTACAAAATATGTATTAAGTATATTTAAGCCATAGAACAGACCCATAAAGAGCCATAGTTTTTTCTTTTTTGTCATAAAATCACCCAGTATTTATAGTATATCACAACAGACTTTAAAAAAAGAAAAGTCAACTTAAAGTCAACTTTTCCAATTAGTAATTAGTTATCGTTTCTTTTTATAAAGTACAAATGCGGTTGTGATTGCTATACCACTAAGAGACGTTAGGATAATGAGTCCTGGATTAAAGGCCTTTTTAGATTCTATGGTTAGTCTCGATTGCTGAATGTCTCCATTCACTTCATATTCGAAGTAAACATAGGATTTCCCTTGTTTGTTTTTGATATTCGATTCATCCAGCAAAACCGATACATTACTCGCGTAAACGCCTTTTCTCTCTAAATCTTTTTTGAACCATTCAACAATGTCCTCTTGACTCATTTTATCGAACTCTGCTTTAGAGATAACTGGCGATGAAGCAACCACTACTGGACTAACATCATCGATGATGTGAACACTTACTTGTTTAACCGTTTTATTACCCGACGAATCGGTAGCTCTGATTAATAGCGTTGAGACACCGATTCGGTCGGGGAAGTATGAAACGTAATCAATGACAATCTGGTCTGTAATATCTCCATCAACGTTGTCTGTTGCTTGATAGAGTTTTCTAATGTCTTCTTCTGTCAGTTTTGGATCATTTAAGTATCTGAATAAGGACGATGGTCCTGTAATGTTAGGAGATCTTGTATCACTAACAGAGACTTTTATGCTTGTTTGTGTCTCATTATTGGATTGGTCTTTGACTTTAATCGTAACCTCAAATTCTCCGACTTTTCCCTTATTGGGGGTATATGTATCTTCAATGATCTCAATATCTTTTGTCGATAACTCATCTACATTATCTGTTATGGTTAGTCTTTCAAGCATTTGATTTACAGTTAAGTGATCTTCTTCTGTTTTAATCACATAAGATAACGGACCTTCTATGACTGGCTTTTTAGTATCAACCACACGTATGTGCATCTTATAGATTGAGACATTAGCCATTTCATCTTTGACTTCATATTCGATTAAGTACTGCCCTATTTTGGTGGTTCTGTTTGTATACTCATCAAAATTGATTTTGGTTGATAGTTTGTCTTTTGTTGAATGGTTATCGCTAATTCCCAGAGTTGCCATAATCAAGCTTGTTTCTACTGGATTATCATAATCGACTAGATAATACCCTTCTTTGACTAATGGTTCATAAGACTGATACATTTCATACCCACTAAAAGACTCATAATTGCCTTCATAAAGGATAATTTCATTAAGGCTAATGGCTTGAACAGATAGATCTGTAATCAATAGCGCATCTTCTTCAATTAAAAAGCTTTGGTGCCAACATTCTGCCTCATAATCAATCTCAAACGGCATTACTTCATCTTTAGTTTTAGTAATTAATCTAAACTCTGGATATTCTTCCTGTTCGTAGATATAATCCCCAACAAACTCACGCCCAACGACCAAAGTATAGAGTTGGTTTTGTTTAACTTTGGTTTCTTTAATCATCCCATATCGATTGTGTGATTTATATTCAAAGTTTCTAAAATCGATATAGTTTCTGCCATAAGGTAGCCTTTCTGTATTACCCTCACCGGCTGTGCTTGCAGAGACTTGATTCACCCCAACAAGCAATAATAAAAATACAAAAATCATTAATTTCTTCATTAAAAAATCACCTCTACATAATACGTACAGGTGATATTCTTATTTTACTTTTATTTTTTAACAAATACTCGACATAAAGCTGAGTCGGCTTTAATCTTTAGTGGGATAACATATAGCATAAACGTTTCTATCCCGCGTAACCGATTAAACCCTATGGCATTCTCAACAATGCGAATGCCTTTTTTAAATAATCGTTTATGAATGGAATAAGGATACTTATCCACAGAATCCTTTTCTATGACGATTAGTTTGACTTGGCTTTTAAGAATGCTTTCTAAGAAATTCTCATTTAGCGTATCTGTAAGCATATCTACTAGTAACATCTCTGTACCATCGTCTTCATAAATCATTTGATCACTTACCAGTTTAGCAGGTCCGATCAAATGCTCAAGTTTGATGTCCGAGATGTCATCTTTAATTACTGACATATGGGATAGTCCGTCTACATGCGTGCCTACGTGCATGTTTGTAGTTAATACGTGATTCCTAAATCCATCTTTTTCTAAGGTGTTAATCTCAGTCAATGACATTTCAGGGTCACCCTCATATACCGCCATACCATCTTCGATTAGCATCGTGAGATCGATAATCATCCCTACAGTCCTTTTTTATAACGGTTAACGATTAAGTTATCTTGTAAAGCCTTTAACATGATTTCTGCACTAGACTTATTGGTTGCAAGAGGAATAGAGAATACATCGCATAATCTCAGTAAAGCAGATACATCTGGTTCATGGGGTTGTGCAGTGAGTGGGTCTCTTAAAAAGATGACTAAATCCAGTTGGTTATCGGCAATCATTGAACCGATTTGTTGGTCACCACCAAGTGGTCCTGACTTCATTCTATTGATTGGTAACCCTGTTTCTCCCATTACAAGCGTTCCGGTTGTGCCAGTTGCATATAAAGTATGGTTCTTTAATATATCCTTATACTTTACAGCTAAATCGATAATATCTTGTTTTTTCTTATCATGTGCAATTAATGCTACTTTCATAATACCTACCATCCTTTATTTCATTATCTCATACTTAATTAGGGTTTGTTAGACCCATTTTGTGAAAAATCTAGACTGCCCTACTCAAAATAACCTTCTTCTAGTAAGATTTCTAGAACCCTTGACTCTCTTTCAATCATGTTGTGTTGTTTTGGACCATGATCTATTTCTCTATTGGCTTTAATCGCCTCTACCGGATCCATCCAAACTAGTTGAAACCCTTCATCCGCTTCATAGTCATCTAGCGTTTGAGTGATCATTTCATCTTCAACATCACACAAGTAATAAAAATTGTCTTGTAGGAAATAATCACAATCTCCATGAATACTTTTTTGAATTCTATGAACATACCCATAAGGTTTGATAGATTCCTTGATAACCTTTAGTCCAGCTTCTTCTAAAGTTTCTCTAACTAACGCATCTTCTTGGGCTTCATGTTTTTCAATCCCACCACCAGGAAACTTATAGTAATGGTATTTTTGACTATGTACTAAAGCAATCCTTCCCTCTTTTATGATAATACTTCTAGCGCTAGGTCTTACTATACCAATACCGTTAATATCATAGTCTTTCGTATCTATTGAGAATAATAATCGCATAGGGATACCTCACTGTCTTATATTATAATAAAGGATTTTTGAACATAAAAAAACTCAAGCTATGAAAACTTGAGTGATTTAAGCTATTAATGGCAGGGACAACAGGATTCGAACCCGTACTAACGGTTTTGGAGACCGCTGTGCTACCGTTGACACCATGTCCCTAATTAACGTGCATTATTAATATAACACACGTTTTAAAATACTTCAAGATTTATTTTGCATTCTCATCTATTTCATCTGTTTCATCTGTTTCACTAACGGATGTAATCGTTCTAGCGTTAATGTTGTTATTAATGATGACTTCTGGTTTTTGAGGTCTTCGAACATAAGGCTTCTTTTTTCTAAAGAACGCAAGGTATGTCACAAATACTACTGCGAATAAGAAGAAAAGCATATTACGCCATAAGATCTTACTAAACTCTTTAAAGTGGTTTATTCTAACAGCTTCTACTAATCCCAGGCTTTCTGGGGTTGGATAAACTGGTGTTTCAGCATCTGGATCTACTGGTGTTACTAACTCAGTAGATAAGTTCATGTTCTCTTTATCTAATAATAGTACTCCATCAAAATCATAGATAACTGATGACTTAGTTTCTGTTTTATTATCCACTTTTTCACTATATGAAGCGATAACTTGAAAATCTATTAAGTCTTTGAAGGCTTTCTCTTCAGTACTTACAATGCTATTAAGTTGTAAGTTGACATAAGCGAATGTATCATATTCGATTAATCTATACTTAATAGGATCCGTTTGTCCTTCAACAACCAAACTCAATTCTAACCCTTTGTCATACTTAAAGCCTTCCATGGCTTGAATTTGAAAACGAACATAGTCGGTTTCATTTGCTATGCCTTGAAACACATAAACGCTATACCCAACAGGGTTGGTTTCTGATTTGACTTCTTTATGTTCTAATACATAGTCTTCAGTGTAGAAATCAAACATATTCTTAAAGAAAGTATTATCTTCTTCTAATACTGCTTTATTACCATATTTAGTAACAGCTTCAACTTCCATTTGATATAGGGACAATCCATATATATTAAATCCTAATAACGCGACTAAGAGTCCGTAAAATATCCTACCAATCAGTTTCATAAGTACCTCCATATCCACTCTATCATAACAAATTAACGGCTTAAAAAACACTGAAAATCACTTCGTGTTAAAAAAAATACATTTATCTCTTTACATATCCAAAAAATATTGTATAATAATATTTGCGCATAGATGGCGGTTATGGTGAAGCGGTTAACACATCGGATTGTGGCTCCGACATTGGAGGGTTCAACTCCCTTTAGCCGCCCCATGCGAAATATAGGGCTATAGCCAAGCGGTAAGGCAACGGACTTTGACTCCGTCATCGTTGGTTCAAATCCAGCTAGCCCTGCCATACTACAAATAACGTCTCAAATTGAGACGTTTTTTATTTCATTAGACCATGATAAAACCCGTCAATTGACGGGTTTTAGTATTTATAGGGTTTGTTTTAATCCGAATAGAACCATTGGTTTGTCTGTGAGTTTTAACTTACCATGCTTAACTTCTACTTGGTTTGGGTATAAGATGTTTTGATAAATTCCATCAGGAAGTGTGACTTCAACTTCACCACTTACTTGACCTAGATTGAAGATACCGTAAGTCATCGATTGTTTGTTTTCAAAACTGATTACTGCGGCTTCGATGCTTTGAAGGTGAATGTTGAATACACCTGTTTGGAATAAGGAGTCTTTCTTTAAATGACTCATACGGTGAATCAAGTTTCTAATATCTGTGTTTTTGATTGAGAAATCTACTTTGTCCACTTCGAAAAGGTCTGGTCGTTTAGTAACGCCATATTCTTGACCTGCATAAATCATGGTTGCACCTTTAAGGAAGAATAAGGTTCCTGTAAGGTTTAAAAGTTTTAGTGGGTCTTTTACGTGGTGAGCAATTCGCTCTTGATCATGGTTTTCTAGGTTTCTTAGCTTAACATAATTTTTGGGGAATATGTAATCTTGACGTAGAATCGCTTTTAACCAATCATTAAGTGGTGCTCTTCCTTCAACATAACCTAAGAAGTCATGGTGAATATCATAGTCATAACAAATATCAAATGCTTCATAGGTTTCTGAGTCACTCATTGCATCAAATCCTGAGTCTCTAATGTATTTGACAAACTCACCATGCATGGTTTCTGATAACCAAATGACATTTGGGTTAACTTTCTTAACTGCTTCTCTTGCTTCAAGCCAAAATGCTTGTGGAACCATTGGCGCAACGTCACATCTAAAGCCATCAACGCCTAATTTAGCCCATTTAACGAGTGTTTCAATTAAATAGTCCCATAATCCTCTATGAGAGAAATCAAGGTCTGTAATGTCCCACCAATCGCCTACTTTACCGGAGAGTTTTCCGTCTCTTCTAAAATACCATTCAGGATGTTCTTCTAACAATACCGCATCATGTGAAGTATGGTTAAATACAACATCAATCATAATCTTTAAGCCTTCTTCGTTTGCACTCTTAATGAGCTTAACAAAGTCCTCTTCTGTGCCGTAGTCTTTGTTTATCCCTCTATAATCTTTAATCGAATAAGGGCTGCCTACTGAACCTTTTCTTTGTAAAACACCAATTGGATGTATTGGAAGTAAGTATACATAATCCATTCCTAGTGTTTTTATTCTTGGTAGATCTTTAATCAAACTTAAGAAAGTACCTTCTTCAGTGTGTTGTCTTAAAAATACTTGATAGATATTCAAGCTTCTTAAGGACACGTTTGTATCTTTTGCCATAATATCACTCCTTGTCTCTATTATACCGAATTGGAGTCCAATATTAAAGACGGTAAAGTATTTTATATTTACTAGTGTAAAATAAAGACCCACAGCTAGGTGGGGATTGATTCAAATAATGAATCCAACCTCTGCTGTGAGTCCTAATTTTTATACTTTGCGTGCGATATAGGCAAACATTTGTGGGCCTGTATGAATTCCTAACACTGGGGTTAATGGAGATACAGTCATATTTCTAATGTTTAACGTTTTTTGGAACATTAAAGCGAGTTGATTGGCTTTTTCTTCATCTTCACCATAATGGATAGTTAAATCGATTTGAGTCCCTAAAAACTTTTTAGTGATAAGGTCCTTCATAGTTAAAAGGGATCTTTGTAAGCCAATGGCCTTACTTAAGGTGACATATACCCCATCTTCATTAACGGTAATAACCGGTTTAATGTGTAATAATTCACCGATGGTGCCTTCAACACGACCAATTCTTCCACCACGTTTCAAATACTTAAGCGTATTGATTGTGTAAATCGCTAAGGAGTCATGTTTTCTCATGATGTCCAGCAGTGGAACAATCTTATCCAGTGGGGTGTTTTTTTCTAGTAATTCAAGGGCATATTCGACAATATAACCTTGACCTGCTGCAAGTGTTTTTGTGTCATAGTGAATGACTTGTAAGTCTTTTTCGTTTTCTAGCACTAGTCTAAACGAATTAAATGTACCCGATAAACCTGATGAGATGTTGATGACAATAACCGCTTCATACCCTTTTTGTTTGATGTCTTTCAGTGCATTTTCTAAATCATCTACATCTGGCAAGCTGGTTGAAACTTGATGAGTGTCTAGTTTTTCATAGACTTCTTTCGGTGTAATTTCTACTTGGTCTTTATAACCCTTTCCATCGATTAAGATGTTTAGTGGCACAACATACAAGTTTTTGTGTTGTGATACATAGTTTTGACTTAGGTTTGCTCCAGAGTCTGTGATAATTGCTACTTTCATAAAATAATCCTCCATACGTTTGATGGTGTTTCATATCTAGTATTCAAAACTAGATTATCATGTATAGAATACATTGTCAATTAATATACAGAATGTTGACAACAAAAAAAGCGGAAATCCGCTTTTTTCATCGTGTTATGTATTTTTTTACAATATTTTCGGCTTGTTTGAGTCCATCTACAGCACTGGACATAATCCCACCAGCATAGCCTGCGCCTTCTCCCATAGGGTAAATGCCTTTGATGTTAGACTCTCCTAACTCATTTCTTTCGATACGAATAGGGGATGAGCTTCTGGTTTCTACGCCTGTTAAGATGGCATCGTCCATTCCAAACCCATTGATCTTTTTATTAAAATCAAGGATTGCTTCCATTAAGGTTTTAGATACGTAATCTGGTAATAAATCATTCAAATTAACGAATTGATATCCAGGTTGATACGTTGGTTTAACACTGCCTATTTTGGTTGAAATGCGGTTATTTAAAAAGTCTTTTACAAGTTGAATAGGGGCATGGTAATTGTTACCTGCCATTTGAAAAGCTTTTTGTTCTATTTGTCTTTGAAAATACATGCCTGCAAGTGGGTGTTCTGATTTAAAGTCTTCAGGCATTACATTGACCAAAAGCGCTGAGTTTGCATTTTCTCCGTCACGTTTAGATTCGCTCATACCGTTTGTGACTAAACCATTAGGTTCTGAAGATGCACACATCACGTAACCACCAGGACACATACAAAACGTATAAGCCCCTCTGCCGTCTTTACTCTTATAGCTGAGTTTATATTCAGCAGGTCTTAAAAAGTCTTTAAAATCACCGTATTGAGACTCGTTAATTAAGGTTTGAGGGTGTTCGATTCGTACCCCTAGTGAGAATGCTTTTTGCTTAATGGTAAAGCCTTTCTCATAAATCTTCAAAAAGGTGTCTCTCGCACTGTGTCCAAGCCCCATTAAACACACTTCTGTTTCTAGGTATGTTTCATTATTAATCATTACGCCTTTAAGGGATCCATCTTCAATCACAAAGTCGGTAACTTTAGAATTGAATCTAACCTCTCCCCCAAGTTCTATAATCTCTTTTCGAATATTCTTAATAATGCCTTTTAAAATATCGGTACCGACATGAGGTTTACTCATATATAAAATTTCTTCATCTGCACCGTGTTGGTGTAAGGCTTCTAGTACATATTGACATCTTAAGTCATTAATTAGGGTGGTTAACTTCCCATCTGAAAATGTACCTGCACCACCTTCGCCAAAAAGTATTGTGCTCGATTCAGTGAATACACCATCCGCCCAAAACTTATTCACCGCTTCTGTTCTTCTATCAACATCCAACCCACGTTCAAGGACAATTGGGCGGTACCCTAGTCTTGCGAGTAATAGACTCGCAAAAATGCCTGATGGTCCAAACCCAACGACAACTGGTCTATGTGACAACGGAGACGTACCACTAATCAGTGGTTCATATTTAAATGGGGTCACATAGGCTACATTAGTAGGGGTTCTTTTAACAATTCTTTCTTCATCGACCAATTCTAGATCAACAGAATATACATAATAGATTTGTTCTTTCTTTCGAGCATCTACTGCTTTTTTATAAATAGACATGGTTTTTATATCTTGTTCAAAAACCATGAATTTCTTTCTCAAAGTACTAATCAAAACTTCTTTTTCTGATGCCTTATCTTGTATCTTTCTAACATCAATTTTAATCTCACTAATTCTGATCATTGATTTCTCCTGCATGTAGTCCTGCTACACGTCCACTACTCCAAGCCCATTGTAGGTTATACCCTCCACATAGACCGTCAATATCTAAAAGCTCACCTGTGAAGTATAGCCCTTTATGTTTCAAAGACTCTAACGTCACAGGGTTAACTTCAGCCGTTGAAACGCCGCCTGCAGTCACCTGTGCCTCGTCAAAACCTTTAAACCCTGTAACCATAAAACGCCAATCAAACAAGAGTCTTGTGATCTTAGTCAATTCTTTTTTAGAAACATCCTTGACCAATGTGTGATCATGTTTGATACCGGCTTCTCTTAATAGTGGATGAATAAGCTTTTTATGAACTAACCCTACTAAAGCAAACTCAATGGTTTTTTCTAGTAGTGCATCAAATCGTTCGAGTATCTTTTGTTCGGCAATCCCACTAAGCAGTTTGACTTTCAGGAAAATCGCTTGATGGTCCAATAATAAGGCGTTTGCCTTTCTTGAAATTTGTAAAATGGTTGGACCAGAAATTCCATATTTCGTGAATAGAATATCCCCGTTTTCTGTTTGGATGATGTGATTATCGTGAATTAAAGAAACGTCTCCTTTAATCTTTACGCCATCCATTTGCTTTAAATAGGGACTTCTAAGTTCGAGTTTTACAAGGGCTGGAAAAATGTCTGTTACTGTATGGTTTAATGACTTTGCGAGTAAGTAACCAAAGCCATCTGAGCCACTAATTGGCATAGCTTTTCCACCAGTAGATAAAACAACTTTATCAAAAACCATCTTATTACCTGTGGATAAACTGAGTTCATAATGGTCTTTATGTGTGATACTTAACACCTGTGTATCTAAGAGAATATTTACACCAAGACGTTCTGCTTCATAGGCTAAAACTTCAGTGATGCTGGCTGCTTGTTCAGACATTGGGTATGTTTTGCCAAGGTCTTCTACTCTCGGAACAATCCCTAAAGATTCAAAGAACTCAACCGTTTCTTTAACACCAAACTGATCAAACACGCTCTTAACAAACTCTGGATTATTATAGTCATTAGCGCTTGCGTTCATGTTTGTATAGTTACATCTTCCATTACCTGTCGCAAGTATTTTTTTACCTAGTTTTGAATTTCTCTCAATTAATGTTACTGAATGATTTTGCTTTTTAAGTGTGATAGCACATACTAATCCCGATGCGCCACCACCAACAACTACTACTTTACTCATGACATCACTTCCTAACGGTATCATTATATCATAGCCCTTAATCTAATTTGTTAAGAGCAAAAAAAAGACTCGGTTAAGAGTCTATAAAAAATCTGATTCTGTTTCATATGGCCAAGTCTGGAATCCTTGAAGATCATAGACATTTTGATAGCCAATCTTTTTCATAATTTCTAATGCCCTATAACTTAAGATGCCTTCATCACAATAAAGCACATAGGTTTGAACCCTATCTGGATAATCATTATCTATGTTCATAAACTCTGAAAATGGATAACTGATTGCCTCTGGTATATGTGCTACTCTATAAGCATCATAGCTTCTGACATCTAGAAGCACAATGCTCTCGCCATCTTCTATTTTCTTGATATAGCCTTCATAAGTTAAATCATTGGCATTTGGTCCTTTAACGTAAAAATCAAACATCTTTATACACCCCTTATACCTTGCTATATTTTAGCATGTACTCGGAAAATAATAAAAAGATATGCCTATCTAAAACGAGTTTTTGAGACTACCCATGCATGCATCTTAATGTTTAGCCAAAATGCATAAATACCTAAAGTGATAATGGTGAAGAAAAACCATTTAATGAATTGACCAAAAAGTTCAATTGCTTTGCCTTCAAACACCAACTGTTTGCCTTCAATGTAGGTATGTTTTGCATACCATTCTTGTCTAATGCAAACAGCCCAAGGTGTAAGAATCCCTAATGAGATAATCACAATAATGCCTGATAAAATGCCGATACCAATTAAACCTAATAAACCACCTGTAAATTTAGATTCCATAGTGTAATGCCTCCTTTTAATTAAATTATACCCTATAAATCAATTAAAATAAATCATTTTCGATTGGCAAGTTTGAATCAAACAACAAAGGGTATTTTTTTAACCAATACTCTATTGTATTAAATAAGTCTTTAGCTCTCATCTTCATTACCAATGCATTACCTAACGTGTGATATTCTATGAGATTCAGTTTGTCTAAAGAAGGTAACACACGATAGAAGTTTTCTGATAAATGGGGGAACTCTAAGTTCTCATGTTTATACATGAATGATTCAATCACTTCATCCCCATTTTGAATCGTCACTTTAAATGGTTCTTTGGCAAATCGATTTGGAATATCCATCGATTCTTCAATCGCATGAATCACCGTATTTCGTTCAAACCCAACACCGACTAATAAAATGTACCCATCCATCTCCGCGAGTTTACCATATAACCCCTCTTTAGGTGTAGGCGTATGAAACCTTGCCTCCGCGGTAATCCACTCTGGGTTAATTTTTCCTGACATCACAAGAGAATGTGTCGGATGCAATGTTCTTATGCTTTTAGGATGTCTTAAAAACACATTAGAAAGGATACCTACACAAGCTTGTTCAGTCTTTGGATCAAAGTGATTGTTTTCTCTATTAATCGTTTTCCAAGTATGTGCAGGCATCATAAATAGACCCTCATTGAAATACTCAACCAGAGTATCAATTACCGTATCGGCATCCCCACCAATCGCCTTCATTGAGGCGTGCATTAAGAGTTTGTCTGTGCTTTTGAGATTCATTTGTTTAAGTTGGGTAAAAAACTTCTTTTTCATACAATCACTCCTTGAAGAAACAGTGACCAACTATTCATTGGTCACTGCGTTTTCGATTACTTTTGGTTTAACTGTTCTAGGCTTTCTTGGTTTTGGTGTAGCTAATTCTTTGAGTTTGACTTGATGTTTTTTCTCAACCATTGCTTTCTGTTTAAGAATAGCCTTTTTCTTTGCTTCTGCTTCTTTTTCTTTTTGTTTTAGAAGTTTAGCTTTTTCTTTTTCCTTTTGTTTTTTCAACAATAGTCTTTCTTTTTCAATACGTTTCTTTTCAGCCTCTTTGAGTTTCTGACGTTGAGCTTTTAGCTCATCGTTCAGTTTCTTTCTGAATGCTTGAAGTTCTTGTCTTTGTTTTCTAATCTCAATTTGATGTTCTCTTTGAGCTTTAGTAATCACGCTTCTAGTCTCTTTGTCGTATTTCTTCTTTTCCTCTTCGATGAGTTTAAGGATACGTTCTTCAGAGGTTTCCGCTTCTTTAGCTAATAGCGCTTCTTGTTTTTGGAGTAAGACTGTGTTCCATTTTTTCTCTAGTTCAATCGCTCTTTGAAAGTCTTTTTGTTTTACTTCACGAACAATGGTAGAGACACGTTGTTTTTCATACGCTTCTAGCAAAGCCTTTTCTGGGTCATCTTCAATAATCATTCTTGAGAAGATGTCTCCGTCAGTATTGTATTTAAAGAATGATTCATAAAGACTATTCGTAATCAAAGTAGCGTCTTCTAAAGCTTCTCTAAGATAGACTTTAATTGGTTCTTTATTCTCAACATTATAAGTTTCCTGAACTTGTTTTGTAAGAATTTGACGCATTTTACTTAAGTAGAACTCATTCATCGGTTGTCTTTCAATGACATAGACGTCTGGGTTGACTTCAACCTCATCTGGCATCATTTGCAAGATCTTTGGTTTAGTCTCTTTGTATTTAACTGGCATATAAGAGTCTTTAGATTCTTCAACAGGATCATTAACCAACAAAGTCGATAGCAACAACATCGTCGCTTGGTCAAGTTGTTTAATGTATTCGTGTTTGAATCTCTTTTGTCTACTGGAGGCTTCCAATGTATATTCCAGTTGAAAAGTCTTATCTAAGTATAGCCACAATAAATAAGCATTTTTAAAGTCCGTATTTTTTAGAATAATTTGGGTTTTAACAATCGGTGGTGTTACTGGTTTATAGTGCTTAAGTGTTTTGATAAATGTTGAGTTCGTTAGATTCGAAATCAGTTTATAAAGTCTTTCAGCTTTTTCTAAAACCATTATGTTATGGTCATCTGTTTTACGTTGAACGATGGATTCGTTTTGTTCAACGTTAAACTGAATGTTATAAGATGCATCACCAAATTCGAATTGTGATTCCACGTTCAGTCTGGTTTTACGGTTTGCATATAAGCCTTGTTTGATGATCTTAATGCGTTCAAAAGTATAGTCTCTTAAACGAAATACCAGTGTCATAATGAATCTATTTTCATAGATACCAAACTCTGTTTCAGAAAGGTCTGATAAGAGTTTTTGGGCAACAACATCCCCATCTTCATCGATTTCTCTGATGAAATTGGTATGGCTAGATAAGTGTTTAATGGCTGTGCTTCCAACGCGTTTAATCTTTTCAATAGGAAGAATTTCTTCTTCATATTTAATGGCAGAACGCATGTTTCTGGTAATTCTATCAATACTCGGAAAAAAGCTCTCTATCGTGCTAATCCACGTTTCATCGAACTTCTTTCTTTCTGTATCTTGTCTTTGATATAGGTTTCTATTGCCTTGATAAAAGGCATGGTAAAAATAGTTTGAAAACTCTTTGGTTTCCGCTTCTTGGATTCCTTTAGAAATTATTTTTTGAAAGTCGTTTAAATCATATCTGTATTTCATAAATACTACCAGTTAAACTGTTTGATGAAACTCTTCAGCATCTTCTTACTGTCTGTAAAGTTTTGCTTGCCAAATAATTTATCTAATACAACGATTAACTCTTCAATTTCGTTTCTAAGGAATGGAACGTTTAAGGATTCAAACTTACGAATAATCTTACGGCTTACCATATAGTCTAGTGCTTCAATTTCATCGCCACCACATGCAACATATACAGGGATGAATTGATGAATTTGCTTGTTAATACGGTTACCAAAGGCGATTGCAAATTTATCAATGATAAACTCATCTAGCTTTTGTAAGTTCTCTAACGTTTTTTGAGTGATTTGATAGTTTGACTGTGCACCTTTAAATAGGCTGTGTAAGTATTCAATGCTTAGTTTAACCGGTTTGGTTGGTTTCGCATCAAATATGGTTGCTTTATCATTCATTTCGATGGACGCAACACGGTCATAAACCTTATCGGTAATCGCAAACGTTGAGTCATCTCGGTTAGCTGTCCCAATAAACCAAACGTTTTGTGGGATTAGTAATTTACCGTTTTCTAAATGGGCTGGGTCTTCAGCGATTTGGTCTGTGATTAAGTTCACGCGCCATTCACTTGGATCTGGCATTTCTAATAAGGATAGGAAGTCTGCGAAGTAATACTCTACTCTCGCTAAGTTCATTTCATCCAAAACGATGAAATTAATGTCAGTACGATAGGTTGTTTCATACACGGCTTTTAGGAAGTCTGTTTCATTAAACTTCTTAGTGAATTCGTTAAAGTACCCAAGCATTTCACCTCTATCACGCCAAGATGGTTGAACCGAGATAATCGCAGCATCATTTTGGAAGAATTTCCCCATCGCGTACGCTAATGAGGTTTTACCTGTCCCAGATATCCCTTCAAGAACCATGGTTTTTGAAGCTGCCATACCTGAGAAGAAAATACGTGCTGTTTTTTCTGTATAGTATAGGCCAAGTTGAGAAGCTGAGAAGTGTACAAATCTTTTCACAAGTTCATTTAGACCCACTTGATCTTCTGATACCATAGCGGTTTGTAAAATGTTATAGCGATACGCTTCATCCACTTGTGATAACAGTGGGAATCTATTTTTAACAAACCCATTCGATTTCTTAGATCCTTTGGATTCGCCATTTACAATACCACCAGAAGCTGGTTCAGATGACAATGCCATAATCGCATTTTTCTCATCTAATAGGTTTTCAATTTCATAGTGAAGTACCGATACTTCATGAAGGAGTTCTTCTTTGTCTTTTTCTTTTTTAACAAAACGAATGTATCTTCTAAACAGTTGGATCACAAGTACTGTGATCAAAGCTGTTAAGAAAAACAGAATGACTAATGATGGAATCGCAAATACCCAGTCGATTGGTCCAAACGTTTTGGATGCAGATAAGAATTCTTGAATATACTCAATCGGTTCAATGAATAGTTTCTCACCAAGAAGGGAAAAGAATCTGACTATTCCGTCCCAGATGTTTGACATTATTTGTTTGAATAATTCTATAAACCATTGTGCAAATTTTTCCATTATTATCTACCTATAACCTATTCTTCGTAACAAATGGTAACAGTTCTTCTTTTGTAAGAGGGGTTCCGAAATAGGAGCCTTCCACAAATGGAACTTCTTTGGTTGCCATAAGACGTATTTGAGTTTCTTTGTCGACATGAGTTGCGACTAATGTAACTTGATCTTTTACCTGTTTAAAGATATTATCGTATTCTTTTTCCAGAACTTCAGCATTAATTCTTAAGAAATCAATCTTGAAGTTGCTGATGAATTGTTTTAGAATGCTTAAATCTTTTTGATAGTCGATGCTAAATTTGAATCCAAGATTCTTTAAGTTAATGATGTTCTTCACGAGTTTAATTTCGGATGAAGCTGGTCTAGCTACTAATACATGCAATACCACTTTTCTTGGATCGATTTGGTACTTCTTAGTTACCACATCCATGTAGTTCGCGATATCTGTCTGTTCTAGTTGTGATACTGACACCGGAATGAATGTATAATACTCTTTGTTTTTCATTGTATTATACACATCAAAACTGTGTTCAAGGGATTTTTCAAATACCCATTGACCAAACCAAAATGCATCATCGGTGGTTTCCAACAAAGGCATGATTTCACGGTATGAAATCAATTCTTTACCTTTTTGTTGAGATACTAATGTGTACATACCATAACACTTAGAATCTTCACTTTCCATAAGCGGTTCAAACTTAATTTGAACTTCTTTATTTTTAAGTGCGTCTTTCATTTCTTTATAGTGTTTTAAGGTGTCTTCGGTTTGTTTCATGGAATCATTGTAAATACTAATGGTATTTCCACCCATTCTTTTGCCATAATATAAGGCGCTCTTAAGATTAAGAAGTAACTCATTTAAGCCAGAACCATGTTGAGGATAGTTAACTGCCCCAATCGTGATTTTTCTTTGAATGGATAAGTCATTGGAAATCACCATTTTCTTTTCTGAAGCTTGTTTAAACTTAAGACAAATTTGAATGAGTTTGTCTTCATCTAATAGTTCTGGTAAATAAATTAAGAATGTTTCTCTTTCTGGTGATTGTGCAAACTTAGCCCCTCTAAATAGGATCATTCGAATGGAATGTCCTACTTTTTGTAGGTATTGATATACCCCATCAGGGTGGATGTATTCAGTAATTTGGTCAAACTGATCAATACTTAAGTACAGTAGTGAAAAGTATACTTGATTGTGTTTAGTGAAACGGTAACTCACTAAGTCTAATAAATCATCAAAGGTTGTTACGTCACTGACTGATAAGTATTTATCGTTTTTATAACGTGTGTGTTCTTTCTTAATTAGCCAATATAGCAGAGCGATGAGTGCAATAGATGTTAATAAGATGACAATTGAAAAGATAATGTTTTCAACTGTTGAAAATAATATAAGCATGGTTTACCTCTCTTTTTTTAGTATTGAGTAGCTAACAAGGCTTTCGGCCTTGTTAGCAGTCTCTTAAATAATCATACCTCTGCGGTTTTCTTCTTTCTTACTTCTGGAAAGTTTGAGTAAGAAGAATGCGACTGTGATCACCCATAATAGGAATGTCACAATCAACAACACGGTTAATAAGTAATCTGGTTGAGCGTCTTTATTGATGGATAAACGGTAATAACTCATTGAACCATCTTCAGCTTCAACTTTGATTAGAACCACGTTGTTACCAGCTTTTAAATCATCGATTGCAATTGAAATTTCATTCTGTGCTTGGCCTTGTTCATACCCTAATACAGTCACTTTTGCATTTGGACTAAATGCTTGTGCACTGAGTTGAATGTTTGGTGTGTTGTTGTTAACACTTAATGAATAACTGTATGTAGTTGGGTTAAATGCAAGTCTTTGTCCTTCAACAACCAATGTGTTTAGTTTCGAGTTGTTGTCAGGTTTTCCGTTTCTGACTAATTCCACTTCATAGATTTGTGTTTGGAGACCATCTGCTGATGTGACTTCAATTTCAATGGTTCTAGATTCTTGATTGATTGGGAAATCATAAGTTCTAAATCCTGAAACTCTTGCGCCACTCTCTTGGTCTTCAGTTGTCCCAGTTAATCTAACCTTAGTGGTGTTTGGTCCTACTTGAACGACATACTTGAAGGTAGAACTTTCAAATTCGTCTGGTGTAAAGTAAGTTATAGCAGATTCATCATCGTACGTATCACCTGTAACGCCCTTGACTAGAAGTGTATCTAGTAAAGCGTTAGAGTGAACATAGTTGATGGTTAATGTGTAAGTATTAACTTCGCCTGTTTGGGCAATAACGGAGATTGGGAATACGTTTTCTCCTGCAAGTAGAGGCTTATTGCCTAACCCTTGAATGGTCGCGTTCGAATCTGTGGTTGCGCCAATGGTGATGTTATCTTTACTTGATTGTGTTGGCATTGTGATAACATATGCGTTAACTTCTGGATCAAAACCTTTAACCAATACACCATCAACCGTTAAACTATTTAAAGTGTTATCCACTTCTGCTTGTTCTTTAACGACTCTAATGATGTATGTTGCTGTTTGATTAGATCCATTTTGTGATACTACATATAAATTATAGGTTAACTCGTTAGAGTTTCCAAATAACTTCACGCCGTTTCCATAAACCGTACCTACTGCAGTAACTTGTAAGTTCATGTTCATAACATAATAAGGCACTGTAATGGTATAAGATTGTGTAACACCATCAAATTGAGTTAATGAGGATTCTAATGTTCCTAAATAGCTTACTGAGTCACTACCTAATAGGTTAAGCGATTCAATTTCAGCTAAGTCACTTAATGTAACACCACGATAGAAACTGATTGAGTATTCACCAACCGTACCATCTTCAGCCATAACTGAAACTTTAACGATTGTATGATATTTTCCATCAATAAATCCGCCTAATAAGACGTTACCAATACCATATACATTACTCTTAGCATGCATGGTTTCTGCTTCTAATAATACTGTGTTGATATTCGCATCTTCTTTAAGGTTAATGATGTAATCTCTCGTATCAGGACTAAATGATCCAGTGAATGATAATACATTTCCATTCTTATCTTTTACGGTTAAGGATTTTAATGAAGTATCACTACTTGGTTCAGTTCTAGTAATTTCGATTTGATATCTAGTACCTTCAGTATTACCTTCTGAACGTGCGTATACCGTGAATAGGTTGACACCCACTTTAAGGGTCTTAGCACCTGTTCCAAATACGGTTGCTTTTTCATGGAAAGTTGCGTAAATATTTACCATTGTTACATCGAAATCCACTGTTAATCGATAGACTGTCTTAAGTGGGTCGAATGTAGGAGTGATTGAATAGTTTTCAACACCTAATGTGTAAATACTTGCATCATTACTTAAACTGTTAATGGTTACTGAGTAAACCTTTGGTGTACCATCTTCCGCAATGACTGTAACATTAATGGTGTTTTTACCTGGTACGATTGGAACGTTTCCTAGATCGCCAGATAACACTGAATATGGATCATTTTTGGTTGCTCCAATGCTCACTTGACTAACTAACGCAGAATCAACATTAAATGTATAACTTGTCTTTGTTGGATCAAATCCAGGGATAAGTGACCCATTCATTGTTAATGACTTAAGTGTGTTATCTGTGCTTGGATCAGCCTTAACTACTCTAATAGTATACGTTTCACTTTGAACTAATCCGCTCTTAGAAACCATATAGAATAGAATGACTGTTTCTTTGGTAGCTAGGGAGTACTCACCTGTACCATATATACTTGCCCCATTGGCGTTAGAAACATATAACATTGCCTTTTGAGTTTGATAAGGCACATTGATTACATATTCCTTTTGTGAAACTGTAAATTGGATTGGTGCAGTAGGATACTTATCGTTCCCTAGATATAGAATCGTATCGCCATAAAGTGATAGATCATCAATTGCGATACTATCTTCTGGATCAATATTTCTAGTGATGGTTACTGTGTAAGTCTTAGTGGTTGTACCATCTTCTGCTGTAACTATGATTGAATAACGGTCAGTCGTCATACCAATACCTGATTTAAGTGTATGAACACCTAATCCTGTAATGTCTTTAACTACGCTATTTGAAGTAGCAATCAATTCAATTTCCACGATTTGTGGGAAGCTTGTTAAATCGATATTGTAGTTTAGGGTATTTGGATCAAACACTGGATTATAGTTAATAGGCGTTTGAGTCGTATTATCTAATACCGTTAAATCTTTAAGCGTTGCATCTGAACTTACCTTCATCACGCGAATATTGTAAGCTTTAGGGTTGCCATTTTCAGATGTAACGATTACTGTAAAGAACTGATCGTTTGTATCAATTGGCACAACACCTAAACCAGAAATCTTAGCTGTAGAAGGACCGGTTGCACCAATTTCAATTTCTGTGGTGTTAGAAGCGATCACGACTTCTTGATAAGTCTTCGTTTCATCTAATAAACGTTTAATGCCGTTTTCGATGATGTAGAACTCTGATAATTGGTTGTCGCTATCTCCCAGAGATCTTGTGACATTAACTGTATAAGTAACGCCTACTGTCCCATCTTCTGCAGTGACTGTGACTAAGATTGCCTTAGTTTGACCAGGTTGTAGAGAATGGAATCCTGCACCTGTTACAGATGCTCTAGGGTTTTTAATAGCGTTTAAGTTAAACTGTCCGTCATTGTAATCTAACTCAATGTCATATACAAATGTATTTTCATTAAAGTTTAGTGGGTAATTATTCTTAGTACCTTCGATTAGTAAATCGTATAGTTTATTATCTGTACTGATTGGGCCAGTTCCACCACCTTTAGGTCTTTCAACTCTAATGGTGTAGGTTACGGTCTTACTCTTGTCTTCTGAGGTAGCTGTAACTTTAAATAAATTTTCGCCATCTACTAAGAAGAATCTACCAGTACCAGTTAATGTACCATGTGGATCAGATATGGTTGCATCAATGTCAACGTGTTGAGTACCGATTGCTACCATGCCTAAATCATAGAATAATGTCTCTTTATCATAAGCCACTGTATAGCCTAATACTTCTAGTGTTTCAACTTCGATGTCGCTGTTCTTAACATCGACATAAACAAAGTATGTCTTTTGAGTCTTGTTATCTTCAGCTTTAACGGTAATCTTTAATGAAGTTGTTCCACCACCTAATAAGAACTGTGTAGAAATATCTCCTGATACGGTTGCGCCTGCATGATTTGCAATCGCATTGATATCAATGAATTCATGAGTTCTATCAAGTGTTATTCGGTATACAAGTGTGGATGGATTAAACACTAGTTTGGTTGGTGTTAATGAAGCATCACCAACTAATACAGTTGAATCGAGTGAACTAATAGTGAGTTCTTTTAATGTCGCATCGTTAGATGGTGCATTTCTTGTTACGACGATTTCATATCTTGTGCCTTCTGTCTTATCCTCAGCTGTGACATAGAAGGTAATAGTTAAAGTAGTTCCAATTGAATATTCACCATTTCCTGATACAACTGCTTTTGAATCATTTGGCGTAACGGTTAAATTTAGGTTTGTTACACCATAAGGCACTGTGATTTCATATCTAGTCTTCAATGAATCGAATGATTGGTCATTAATTAAGTATTCATTCGCGAAGAAGTCTCTTAATGAAACGCCCTTAATGCTTGTGTCACTGCTTAAGGTTGTCCCTTGTAAAACAGTAATTGAGTATTCTCTGAATGTACCATCTTCTGCAGTAACTACAAATGTATAAGATTGTTTAATTGTACCATCAAGACCTGGTGTTAATGTCTTAACGCCATAATCGCCTGATAAGGTTTGTTTAGCAGCATCTTTTAACACAGGGTCAATCAATACACTGGTCACAGAAGCCGTTTTTGGCAATGTGATGGTGTAGTTATAGGTGCCTGGTTTATAAGTAGCAACGCTATCGAATGTTAATGGATTGTCATTGTTATCCAGTACGACTAAGTCAGCTAAGTTTATATCGCTATAAGCTTCATTCTTAGTAACTGTAACTGTATAGATGACATCTTGTGAAGCATCGTTAATAAGGGTTCTGTATTCAGATCTAATAACAATGTCAAATGTGTTAACACCGGTAAATAAGTTTTGATTGCCTGTACCTGTTATTGAAGCATAATGATTTGGATTGGTCATGGAAACAGCTAAGTTAATCAGAGTTGTATTCCACTTGAAAGGTGTTTTAATTTCATAGTCAGAAACCAGTTTATCGAAATCGTCAATCAATTGATTATTTAACTTGATGCCGCTGACATCTGTATCATCATTAGCAACATAAATACTTAAAATGTATTCTGCATCATTTAATCCATCTTCTGATCTTACAACAAACTTAAATTCGTTTTTACCTAGTTGTAAAGGTTTTATACCATTACCGCTAACGATTGTGCCGTTTTCATCGGCTAAAGCAACTAAGTTGATTTGACGACCGGCAAAGCTTCTATCTAAACGAATGGTCATGATGTTATCAATGACTAAATCAGCTAGACGGTTTGTGCCATCAATCGAACCATTTATGCTCTTTAAGATTGCATTTGAAGAAGGAATTAGCTGTTCGTATTGATATGTGTATAAAGTACCTTTTGTACCGTATTCACTTTCTGATTGAATCGTGATTTGGTTTATCCCTTGTTTTAACGTATAGGTGAATTGTTTGTTTGAATCTAACGTGACCAATGCACCATCAACATATAACTTTTGATACGCGTCTGCTTGTGTCACTGTAAAGACGAATGTCTTTTTGCTAAATAAGAAACTACCTAAATCATAGATTCCTACATGTGTACTAAAATCATACGTAATCCCTGTGATTTCTATGTCATTGATCATGTGGTTATCGTTTTTAGCGATTACCTTCACTTGATAGGTGTTTTGTGTCCCGTTTTCCGCTGTTACCACGATAGAATAGGTGTTTTCTACACCGGCATTCACGACTTGTGTGCCTGCACCTGTGACGGTCGATAAATCACTTGGATTGACGGTTGCTATTAAGTTTACAGAAGCGACACTTCTGTCTACTCTCACCGTATAACTGTTTATTGCTGGGTCAAAGTCTAATAACTGATTCACACCGCCCACCAACACTTGTAGGTCTGATAGTTTGTTTTCTGTCTTCGCTATGTTTCTTGTGTAGTTTAATGTGTAAATCTCTTCTGTGATCCCATCTTCGGCTACCACTTTAATCGTGATGGTGTTTGTCCCTGTCTTTAATACATAATCAAATAAGTCCGCTGATTTTAATTGGCCATCTACGTATAATTTCGCATAAGCGTCAGTATAACTGATTCTAATGCCTATTGATCCGTCAAAATCGCTAAAATTAAACACACCTAAATCTTGGGCGTAATCTGTTGGATTGAAAGTATATCCGGATAATTTATCGATTTGAATGTTTGTGATATCGGCATTGCTAGATACGACGTAAACATTAAGTACATATTCAGAAGTCATGGTTCCATCTTCTGATTGAACCACTACTTTAAATGAGTTAAGTCCACTTACAAGCGTCTTATTTCCATTTCCTGAAACGATTGAACCATTCTTACCTGCAACACCTGTTACAGTGATGACTTTACTCAAGAATGTTCTGTCTAATGTTACTTCTGTTGTAAAGTTTAAAG